>CANFGA010000070.1 GCA_947446335.1 Oxalobacteraceae bacterium
GTTCGATGAATGGCTGGGCCGCCGACCTGATTTCACAGGAAGTGGCGAACAAGGTCGGCAAGGTCTGGGGCCTGGGATCGAACACCCTGAAGGATCCGGGACCGTGGGAAGGCGAGCAGCGCAACATGTGGAAGCCGACCCAGCAAACGGCGTTGTGGTTCCACGGCGGCAATTTGCACCAGTCGCGCCACTATTCGCAATATCTGTCGCTGCAGTTGAAGGCGCGCATGGAAGGCTTGGCGACGCCGGTCTACGGTTTGCAGGAAGTGCATCACCTGTCGTGACCGTTTACCTCGGCTAACTTGGCATCGGTATCCGCACAATGACCCAGACAGGCTCGACCAAACGCGGCTCTGCCAGGGGACAGGCTCGAACCGACGGTTTCATCTCTGGTCGAACCTGTCCTCGTCGGCCAGTGACGCCGGCATTGCACTTTCGGCCCGGTCCCGAGTCGACGGTACCAGGTTCGATCGGGGTGACTGTCGCGCAAATTATTGATCCATCGCCCCCCGATCGAGCCTAATACCTGGAGATTCTGCCTGATCGAGCCAATCACTTGGCCATCAACACATTTTTCAACTGGTGTCGATGTCCATGCTGACTTGGCCGGGCTTGTTGAGATTCGGTATTCGGGACTGTGCATGTCGCCAGGTAAGCCAGGTAAAATATTTGCATCATTTGAAATGATGCAAATATTTTTTTAAAATTATCCAGTGCAAGATGTAACATGCAGCATGTTCATTGGCGCAAAAAAATATCCGATCGGCGCAATCGCTCGCTCCCAAGCCGGCTTTCCCTTTCGCGGCTCGATTCAGGAAATAGCCGGCGGCTCGGTTGCGGCGGTGCAGATGAAGGATGTCGATCCTGACTGCGGCATCCATTGGCGCGGCGTGGTGCGCACCGATCTGGTCGGGCGCAAACAGGCAAACTGGCTGCGCGCGGGCGATATCTTGTTCGTTTTCAGGGGCACGCGCTTTCATGCGGTGTGCGTCGATGAACCTCCCGGCCTTGCCGTGTGTAGCCCGCATTTCTTTCATTTGCGCATCAAGCCCGCCATGCAGATCGATCCCGCATTTCTGGTCTGGCAAATCAATCAAGCGCCGTTTCAAAGGGCGCTGCAGCAGGGCGCCGAAGGATCGAACCAGCTCAGCATTCGCCGCCCCGTCTTTGATTGCTTGTCGATCAGCGTGCCCAATTTGCCCGATCAACAAAGCGTGGTGGCGCTGGACAGGCTGGCGCGGCAAGAACGCCATGCCTTGCAACAATTGATCCGCAACCGCACACAACAACTTCACGCCCTGGCCGACAATCTGGCCCGGGCCACCGTTCATTTCGTACCAAAGACCAGCCAACCATGACCAATACTTCCGTCAGCCAGGATGACATCAACGCCGCAGTCTGGGGCGCTTGCGACACCTTCCGTGGCACCGTCGACCCCAGCATCTACAAGGATTATGTGCTGACGATGCTGTTCTTGAAATACGTGTCGGATGTCTGGCAAGACCATTACGATACCTACAAGCAGCAGTACGGCGACCACCCCGAGCTGATCGTCGAAATGCTCAAGAACGAGCGCTTCGTGCTGCCGCCGTCGGCCAGCTTTTATGCCTTGCACCTGCTGCGCCACAGCCCTGGCAATGGCGAGCGCATCGACAAGGCGCTGCACGCGATCGAAGATGCCAACATCGCCAAGCTGCGCGATGTGTTCCAGGACATCAGCTTCAACTCCACCAAGCTGGGCGACGAACAACAAAAAAATGACATCCTGCGCCACTTGCTGGAAGACTTTGCCAAACCGGCGCTGAACTTGCGCGAAAGCCGGGTCGGCACGCTGGACGTGATCGGCAACGCCTATGAATTCCTGATCAAGAACTTTGCCTCCACCAGCGGCAAGAAGGCCGGCGAGTTCTATACGCCGCCCGAAGTGTCGACGCTGATGGCACGGCTGATGGCGCCGCAGGAAGGCGATGAAATTTGCGATCCGACCTGCGGCTCGGGTTCGCTGCTGCTCAAATGCGGGCGCCTGATCCGCGAACATACCGGCGCGCGCAAATATGCGTTGTTTGGCCAAGAAGCCATCGGCAGTACCTGGGCGCTGGCCAAGATGAACATGTTCTTGCACGGCGAAGACAATCACCGCATCGAATGGGGCGACACGCTGCGCAATCCCAAATTGCTCGCTGGCGATGCCAGCCTGAAGCACTTCGATATCGTCGTCGCCAATCCCCCTTTCAGCCTCGAAAAGTGGGGCCACGAGGGCGCCGAAGCCGACAAATTCAGCCGCTTTCGGCGCGGCATTCCACCGCGCACCAAGGGCGACTACGCGTTCATCTTGCACATGATCGAAACCATGAAGCCGGGCAGCGGCCGCATGGCCGTGGTGGTGCCGCACGGCGTCTTGTTTCGCGGCGCAGCCGAAGGGCGCATCCGCCAGAAACTGATAGAAGAAAATCTGCTGGACGCAGTCATCGGCTTGCCCGAAAAACTGTTTTATGGCACCGGCATTCCCGCCGCCGTGCTGGTATTTCGCAAGAACAAGACCGACGACAAGGTGCTGTTCATCGATGCCAGCCGCAATTTCGACGCCGGCAAGAACCAGAACTTTTTGCACGAGGCCGACTTGCAACGCATCCTCGATGTCGTCTGGATGCGCCAGAGCATCAGCAAATATGCCTATCTTGCAACGCCGGCAGAGATCGCTGAAAACGACTTCAACCTGAACATTCCGCGTTACGTCGATACCTTCGAGCAAGAGGCAGAAATCGACCTGATGGCGGTACGCCGCGAGCGCGAACAGTTGAAGGCCGAACTGGCGCTGCTGGAAGTGCAGATGGCGGGTTATTTGAAGGAGCTGGGGTATGAGTGATCAAACAACGCCGAACGTCAGCAACGGCGAACTGGTGCTCTACGCGACCGAAGACGGCGGCGCGCGCTTCTTTCTGCGCGCCGAAAACGGCACCGTCTGGCTGACGCAGCTCGAACTGGCGGAGTTGTTTCAGACATCGGTTGCGAACATCAACATTCACATCAAGAACGTATTGGCAGAGGGTGAATTGCAGTCCGAAGCAACTATTAAGGATCATTTAATAGTTCAAATCGAGGGCAAACGCCAGATCAAGCGGTCAGTCAAACTCTACAGCCTGGACATGATCCTGGCCGTCGGCTACCGGGTCAAGTCGGCGCGCGGCACGCAGTTCCGGCGCTGGGCCACGACGCATCTGAGGCAGTATCTGGTCAAGGGTTTCGTCATCGACGACGCGCGCCTGAAGGACCCGGGCGGCTGGGATTACTTCGACGAATTGCTGCAACGGATACGCGAGATACGGGCGTCGGAACAGCGCTTTTACCAGAAGGTGCGCGATCTGTTCGCCTTGTCGTCCGATTACCAGGACAACGCCAATCTGACTGGGCGCTTTTTTGCCGAAGTGCAAAACAAGATGCTGTATGCGGTGACCGAGCACACCGCCGCCGAAATCATCGTCGATCGCGCCGACCCGAGCCGGCCCAACATGGGCTTGAGCGCGTGGAAAGCGGGGCGGGTGCGCAAGGAAGACGTGATCGTGGCCAAGAATTACCTGAATGCAGACGAGGTCGATCATCTGAACCGCATCGTCACGCTGTTTCTGGAATTTGCCGAATTGCGCTTCAAGCAGCGCAAGGAACTGCGCATGGCCGACTGGCGCAAGTACGTCGACAACTTCATTGCGTTTAACGAAAGCCCGCTGCTGCACGGCGCGGGGCGCATCAGCCACGACGCCATGGTGGATACGGCGCACGAGCGCTACGCCCAATTCGATGGCGCCCGGCGCAAGATCGAAGCGGCAAAGTCCGACGCCGATGACTTGAAGACGCTGGAACAGGCCGAGAAATTGTTGACGAAGAAGGACGGGCGCGATGATTCCTGAAGACTGGAAACGCAGCACATTAGGCGAATGTTCGAAATTTATGTCGGGCAATACTCCAAGTAAAGAAAATTTAGCTTATTGGTCTGGCGACTATCCTTGGGTGACTGCCAAAGACATGAAAACCACTTTGCTTAATAGTGCAATTCTTGGGCTCACTCAAGTAGGAAAAACAGTTGCCGCAATTGCTCCAGCTCAATCCATCTTGGTTCTCACTCGTGGCATGACATTGCTAAAAGACTTACCTGTATGCGTAGTCATGCAGGATATGGCATTTAATCAAGATATCAAGGCCATTGTGCCCATTATTGGTGTCGATCCTTACTTTCTTGCTTATCAACTAATCGCTAATAAATCGATTATTTTAAATTTGGTCGATACCGCTGGGCATGGTACAGGACGACTCGATACTGAACTTTTGAAGTCAGTAGTTATTTCACGTCCTCCGCTAGCTGAACAACGTCGTATTGCCCAAATTTTGGCCACCTGGGATCGAGCCATCGGCGTCACCGAACGCCTGCTCGCCAACAGCCGCCAACAGAAGCAGGAATTGGCGAACGCGCTGTTGCACGGGCGTCGTCGTTTTGCAAACCATGTTGATCGATGGAAGTACGCAGATTTTGATTCGATTTTTGAGCGAGTCAACCGGAAGAATACAGTCGGAAATACCAATGTCTTGACGATTTCTGGCGAACGCGGATTGATCAATCAGCGCGACTATTTTAATAAATCCGTCGCCAGCGCCAACTTGTCGGGCTATACCTTGTTGGCGCGTGGCGATTTTGCGTACAACAAAAGCTATTCGAAAGGGTATCCGATGGGAGCCATCAAGCCGTTGACGAATTACGACGCCGGCGTGGTCTCCAGCTTGTATCTCTGTTTTCGACTTCGAAGCGACGTTGACGCCTGTCCTGATTTTTTCCGGCATTACTTCGAGGCTGGACTGTTCAATCAGGAAATTGACGGTATTGCCCAGGAAGGCGCACGCAACCACGGCTTGTTGAACGTCAGCGTCATCGATTTTTTCAAGCTGCGTTTGCATTTGCCGTCGGCCTCCGAACAACGTCACATTGCCGAAGTCATCAACGTGGCCGAGGCTGACGAGAAGATCTTTGTTGCGCAATTGCAAGTGCTGCAAGTGGAGAAAGCCGCATTGATGCAACAACTGCTGACCGGCAAACGCCGCGTCCAGCTGCCTGTGCCTTTGGTGGAGCGTGCCGCTTGAATCTGACGCCCGATGCGCGCGAACAATACAGCGCGCAGATACCGGCGCTGCACCTGTTGTGCAATCTGGGCTGGCAGTTTCTCAGCACAGTCGATTGTCTGGCGCTGCGCGGGAGTACCCGCGAAGTGCTGCTCAAACCCCGGCTGATCGAAGTGCTGCAGAGGCGGCGCTATGAATACAAGGGCGAGTGGTATCCGCTGTCGCCGGGCGGCATCGACCAGATCGTGCGCGAATTGTCGGCGCTCAGCCTGGCCGAGGGCTTGCTGGCGGCGAACGAACGCCTGTATGCCAAACTGGCCTTCGGCATCACGATCACCGAGTTCATGGCCGACGGCAAGAAGCATCAGCCGACCATCGCCGTGATCGACTGGAGCGACGTGGCCGCCAACCGCTGGGACGTGACCGAAGAGCTGGAAGTGCTGTCGGCTGCCGGCACCCATCACCGCACGCCCGATGTGGTGGCCTATGTCAACGGCTTGCCGCTGGTGGTGATGGAAGCGAAGCGGGCTGAGTCCAGCCATGCCGGCAAGGTAACGTGGCAAGAGGGTATCAGCCAGCACTTGCGCAACCAGCGCCCTGATGAAATTCCCGCGCTGTTTGCACATGCCCAGTTGCTGCTGGCCATCAGCGAGACCGAGGGCCGCTATGGCACCACGCACACGGCGCTCAAGTTCTGGGCGCGCTGGCGCGAGCAAGAGTTTGACGATGCACATATCGATGGCATCAAGAACCTGCCTTTGTCCGCCAGCACGCGCGCGTCATTGTTTGCCGGCAAGCTTGATCGCATCGTCCGTTATTTCGATGCGTTGTGGTCGCAGCCGATGCAAGCCACCGAGCAAGATCGGCTGCTGGTCAGTTTGCTGACCCCGGCGCGGCTGCTGGAATTCTTGCGTGGTCATCTGCTGTTCGATCGCAAGGTCGGCAAGATCGTCGCGCGTTACCAGCAGTTTTTCGGCATCCGCGCGCTGATTGCGCGCATCAGCCGCGTGCGCGTTGATGGCGGGCGCGAGGGTGGTGTGCTCTGGCACACCACCGGCTCGGGCAAGAGCTTCACGATGGTGTTGCTGAGCAAGGCCATGCTGATGGTCGACGCGTTGAAGCAATGCCGCGTGGTCGTCGTCACCGACCGGCTCGATCTGGAAGACCAGCTGGCGCGCAATTTTTTGAGCGGCGGCGCGTTTGGTTCCCCTATCGGCAGCCGCAAGGACGGCGAACACAGCAAGGCGTTGTCGGGGCGCGACCTGGCGCGGCGCATCGGCACCGGCTTGGATCGCATCACCTTCACGCTGGTGCACAAGTTCAACTCGGCGTCCAGGTTGCCCGAGTGCCGCAACGACTCGGCCGATTTGATCGTGCTGGTCGACGAGGGGCACCGCAGCCATGGCGGCGAAACGCACGAGCGGATGAAAAAGGCGCTGCCCAACGCCGCTTATGTCGCCTTCACCGGCACGCCGCTGCTCAAGCAAGACAAGACGGCCAACAAGTTCGGCCCCATCGTGCACGCTTACAGCATGCAGCGCGCGGTCGAAGACGGCACCGTCGCGCCGCTGTTGTATGAAGAGCGGGTGCCGGAACTGAGCATCAATGAGGCAGCCGTGAGCCGCTGGTTCGACCAGATCACGGCCAGCTTGAACGAGGCGCAGCGCAACGATCTGAAGAAGAAATTTGCCCGCAAGGGCGCGATCTACGGCGCGGCCAATCGGATCGAGTTGATCGCGTGGGACATCGCGACCCATTTCAGCGCCAACATCAAGCAACCGGGTCTGGGCTTGAAAGGCCAGGTGGCCACCGCCAGCAAACTCGACGCCATCCGCTACAAGAAAGCGCTCGATGCAACGGGGCTGGTCACGAGCATCGTCATCATGTCGCCGCCCGATACGCGCGAGGGTAATTCGGATGTGGATGAAGACAGCTTGCCCGAGGTGCAGCAATGGTGGAAGCAAAACATGGCCGTGCATGGCGCCGACCCTGAGCAGTTTGAAAAGCAAGCGTTGCGCGCTTTCGCCTGCGATGGCGCGCCGGATCTGTTGATCGTGGTGGACAAGCTGCTGACCGGTTTTGACGAGCCGCGCAATGCGGTGCTGTACATTGACAAGCCGCTGCATGGGCATAATCTGATCCAGGCCGTGGCCCGGGTCAATCGCCTGCACGACGCCAAGCGCTACGGCGTGCTGGTCGACTATCGCGGGATCTTGAAAGAACTCGATACCGCCATCCGGGCCTATCAGGATCTGGAGAACCGCACCCAGGGCGGCTTTGACGTGGCCGACATCGACGGTCTGTACCGCCAGTTCAGCACCGAATACAAGCGTCTGCCCGCGCTGCACGATCAGCTGCTGTCTTTTTTCAAGGGCGTGACCAACAGGCTAGATCGCGAGAGCTACCGGCAAGTGCTGACGCCGAAATATGCGCGCAGCGCGGACGGAGCCGGCGATGAGGAACACGACCAACGTCAGAAGCTGCGCGACGATTTCTATGCGGCGCTGACCGCCTTCGGCTTGTGCCTGCAGACGGCGCTGTCGTCGCGCAGTTTTTTCGAAGACCAGCGTTTTTCAGAGAGCCTGATCGCGCGCTACAAGTCGGACTTGCGCTTCTTCACCGAACTGCGCCAGAGCGCGCGCCGCGATGCGATGGAGACCGTCGATTACAGCGTCTATGAAGAGCAAATCCGCCGTCTGGTGGACCAGCAAGTGATCGGCACCGAAGTGCGCGAGCCCGGCGGCGTGTATCTGGTGCATCAACTGGGCCAGGAAGAAGATCCGGCCCAGTGGTCCGACGAAAAAACACGCAATGAAACGGACCTGATCCGCACCCGGCTGCGCAAGACCATCTTGCAAGCGCTGGCCGACGATCCGTATGCGCAAAAGGTATTCGGCGAGTTGCTGAACCTGGCCATTGCCGAGGCCGAGGCCATGTTTGATCATCCGCTCAAGCAGTACGCGCTGTTCAAGCAATTCGATCTGCAGCTGGAGCAGCGCCAGACACCGGGCATGCCCGAGGCGCTGTCACAGCAACCTCACGCCAAGGCGTATTTTGGTGCGATGCGGCTGGTGCTGGGCGAGGCACGGTTTGCCGCGCTGGGCGCTGCCGAGCGCGATGGCCTGGTGCAACAGGCGCTCGCGATGGATGGCATCGTGCGCGATGTGGTGGCGGAAAATTCGTTGAACCCGCAGAACATCGAGGCGGCGATTCGGCAATGCCTGTTGCCGAGGCTGTTCGCCGCGCTCGGGCTCGATGACGCCAAGGCGGTGGTGGAGCAGGTGATACAGATTGCCCGCGTGGGATTGAGCCGGGCATGAGCACGCTGTCGAACCTGGCAGATGGCCCAGCGGCGGCCGGCGAAGGCGCGGCCGGCGGCGGCATGGAGTCTTTCATCACCCGGCACAGTTTCAGGTATGGCGATGAAACCATCGATTTCGATCTGCGCCGCCAGCACGAGCGCAAGGTGCGGCGCGTGGCGATTCACGTTGAATCCGATGGCAGGGTGATCGTCGATGCGCCGGCAGATGCATCCGATGCGATGGTGCTGGTGGCAGTCAAGCAGCGGGCGCGCTGGATCAGCGGCCACCTGAGCGCGGTCCGAACCCGGCTGGCGCACGTGCTGCCGCGCGAATACGTCAGCGGCGAGTCATTGATGTATCTGGGGCGGCGTTATCGGCTCAAGGTGGTGATCACGCCGAATGCTGCGCCGCGCACGCGGATGCGCGGCGGCCATATCGAAGTGGTGGCTGCCGTGTTGTGCGCCGAGTCGATCCGCGCCGCGCTCGATGCCTGGTTTCGTCAGCGCGCCAGGGCCGTGTTTGCCGAGCGCATGGCAGCGCTCGCTGCACCGCTGCGCTGGGTCGAGCAGATTCCTGCGCTGCGTTTGCAAGCGATGAAGGTACAGTGGGGCAGTTGTTCACCTGCGGGACGCATCACGCTCAACCCGTTCCTGGTCAGGGCGCCGCGCGAGTGCATCGATTATGTCGTGCTGCACGAGCTGTGCCACCTGCAACACCATAACCACAGCCCGAAGTTCTACCATGCACTCGATTGCCATATGCCGGGCTGGCGCGACATCAAGCAGCGGCTTGATCAGATGGCTGAGCAGGTGCTGCGCAGATGAATGTCGATGATGCATGCGCATCGCGTGCGCATGCATCGAGCGCGAACCTTCAGCAAGCGCCCTGGCGTGGCGTCACCGTGACCGGCAGATTGAACAGCGGGCGCAGCGAGAGCGCGACCCAGTTGCCGGCCAGGGCGAACACGATCCACAGCCAGCCATGCAGGCTGCCGGACGCGATGCCGCTGAAAAAGGCGCCGATGTTGCAGCCATAGGCCAGGCGCGCGCCGTAACCGAGCAACAGGCCGCCGATCACCGATGCGGCCAGATGCTGGCCGGAAATGCGCCAGCCCGGGACGAACTTGCTGGCCAGACCGGCCGCCAGCAGCGCGCCCAGGATGATGCCGATATCCATGACCGAGGTGATGTCGTTGAGCACGCTGCTCGATAGTGCCTGCTCCATCGCCGGGTTGGCATAGCCGGACCAGGTCGCGACCGGCAAGCCGGCGCTTTGCAAGCCCATGCCGCCCCACAGCACGAAAGCCGAGGTGATGCCCCACGGGCGTCCGGCCAGATACAGCGTCGCAAAATTGAGCAGCGTCAGCGCCAGCGCTCCGGCCAGCAACGGCCACGGACCGCGCAGCCACGATGCATTCTTGATCGTCACGATGCTTTCCAGCACGCCATGGCGCGCGCGTTCCATCCGCGCCACCACTACATAGGCGATCGAAA
>CANFGA010000071.1 GCA_947446335.1 Oxalobacteraceae bacterium
AGTGGAGGCGCCAGTTGCGCGCCAGTTTTCCGGGCGGACGGTTCGTGATTTGCCGCGACGACCAGATTCAGGGGGGCGCAGGCACGCTCTGGGCGTGCAGCGGGAGCCCGGCCGCACCGGTGGTGATCAAGCTCGGCTGGACGCAGGCCGGGGTGCAACAGGATGGGCAGCAGTCTGTGCAACCGCCTTTGCAACCGCCTTTGCAACGTGTCATGCTGGTATTGACGCTGACGGGAACTGCGACATGAGATGCATCCCTGGTCCTGGCCTGAAAAACGATCTGTTGCGCCAGAGCGGAGTGACGCTGGCCGAATTGATGGTGTCGATCACGCTGGGCGCGTTGCTGGTGCTGGTGGCGACCATGTTGCTGCTCTCTTCCAGCAGCAGTTACCTGGAACAAAATGAGGCCGCGCAACTCGACGATGGTGGCCGCTATGCACTTGAAATCATTGCGCGTGCGATCCGCGGCACAGGTCTTGGCAATTGGGATGGCGCGTCTGCGGGTGGCGCTACGTTCAGTCTGGCTGCCGGCGACAGCGCCAACATCAGCGGACTCGATGCGCGCAGCGTGAGCAAGAATGGCGACGGCATCGCCGCCACGCTTGCCGCTGCCGTGAATGGCAGCGATGTGCTGGCCGTGCGCTATTTTGGCGCCGGTATCGGCTTTGATGGCGATGGCTCGGTCATCAATTGCGCCGGCTTTGGCGTGGGCGGCGCCAGTTCCGAGCAGGATCGCGGCTGGAGCATTTTTTATGTGGCACAAGATGCCGACGGCGAAGCCGAACTGCGCTGCAAATACCGCGGCCAAAATGGCTGGGGCGCCGATGCGATCGTGCGCGGTGTCGATACCTTCCAGGTTCTGTATGGGCTCGATACCGACGTTGTGCCGGACGGCATGGCGAATCGCTATCTCAATGCCACGGCGATCGATGCGCTGGACGCCGCATTGCCGCTCGCCGGCCTTGATGCTGCTGCGCGCTTGCGCGAAAAGAATGCGCAGACGCTCTGGAAACGGGTGGTCAGCATCAAGCTGGCATTGCTGCTGCACGGCGCAATCGGTTCGCGCCCTGGTGCCGCGCCACGCCATTTCGATCTGTTTGGCAGCGCTTACAGCGCCGCCGTTGGCGACCTTGGCGTCCACATCGATGAAGCCGCGCTGGCGCCGGCGCTACGCGAACGCGCGCGCAAACTGGTCGAGCTCACGATCTTGCTGCGCAATTCATCGATCTGAGGGCGACGCCATGCAATCTTGCTCGATCCGAAGTTTCAACCATGCACAAGGGGCGGCGCTCGTTGCCGTGCTGGGGATGCTGATCGTGGTGCTGCTGCTCGGGGTATCGGCGGCGCAACTGGCGTTGCAGGGAGAGAAGGCGGCGCGCGGCGAGCGCGACCGGCATATTGCATTCCAGGCGGCAGAGGCGGCGTTGATCGATGCGGAAGCCGATATCGAGGGCCGCCCTGGCGCGCCTGGCCGTAGCGCGCTGTTCGCCGTCGACAGCGCACTGGGTTTTGTCGATGGCTGCGGGATGGTCGGCCTTGATCTGGGGTTGTGCTTGCCTGCGCCGCAGGGCTTGCCACCGGCATGGCAAACCATCGATTTGGCCGATGCCGATGCCGATGCTGGCGCGATGCACTTTGTTCCTTATGGTAAATTTACCGGCGCAACGATGCAAACCGGCCATGCTTTCTTGCCGGCCAAGGCTGCGCGCTACATCATCGAATTGCTGCGCAGCGTGCAGCCAGGTCAGGATGCGGAAATGGTACAACAGTATTTCTACCGGATCACCGCGATCGGTTTCGGCGCGCGCGCGACGACCCAGGTGGTATTGCAAAGTTACTATCGCAAGGCGGTTGCGGCACCAGGCAGCGCGCCATGAAAAAAACGATTAGTCTGGGCATGCTACTTGGCTTGTTTCTGGCGCTGGTCTCTGGCTTGATGCTGGCCGGCACCGGGACCAATGCCCAATCAGAGGCCGCGCGCGATACTGCGCCGCCATCGGCTGTACAGCCCGCCGGCATGGGGTTCTCGATGTGTTTCGACCACCCATATCAAGACGAGGTGGCGCTGCCGCACGCGACCGGCGGTGCTCCTCGCAGCGTGCCCGATCAATCCTTGATGTCGTTTCAGAGCCACGCGGCTGAAGGCTATTTGTTTCAAGCCGAGCATGATCCGTCGAACTGGAGCGGCACTCTGAAGAAATTTTCCGTGGCGCTCGATGGGGCCGGTCAGGTCGTGTCCAATGCGCTGCTGTGGGATGGCGGCGCGCTGCTGACTGGCATGCCGGCAGCGCTGCGCAATATATTCACCTCGCGCCCCGATGCCGATCAGTCGTCGGGCACGGTGCCATTCACCTGGTCCATGCTGTCACCGCAGCAACGCGCCGCACTCGACCTTGCCCCATGGTCGACGCTGCCCGATGGCCTGGGATCGCAGCGGCTGGATTTTCTACGCGGTGATCGCAGCCTGGAAATCGGCCAGCCGGGCGGCATGTTCAGGCGCCGCACCAGCGTCATGGGCGATGCGATCCATGCTGCGCCGCTGCTGGTGTGCGCGCCGTCGCCCGGCATCCCGGGCGCGCAGTACGCCGCTTTTTTCGCGCAGCATGCGCAGCGCCCAGCTGTCATCTACCAGGGTGCCAACGACGGCATGTTGCACGCTTTCGAGGCCTCGGGCGGACGCGAATTGTTTGCCTATGTGCCCAATCTGTTGCTGCCTGTCCTTAACCAGCTCAGCAGCCCCGGCTACCGGCACCGGCCCTATGTCGACGGCGCCGCCCATGCCGCCGAAGCTCTGGTCGATGGAAAATGGAAAACAGTGCTGGTCGCCGGTCTCGGCGGCGGTGGCGCTGGCGTGTTGGCACTCGACATCAGCGCGCCCGATCGATTCGCCCAGGGCGGCGGCGCGCTATGGGAGTTTGGCCGCAACGATGACGCGGCCATCGGCCATGCGGTGGATGCGCCGTTGATCGCCAGCTTCAAGGTGGCGGCGCAGCGCGGCGCGCCCGGCCAGCGCCATTTCGCCGTGCTGGCCGGCGGCCTCGATCACCCGGGGCGCGGTGCGCTGTTTTTGCTGGCGCTGGACCAGCGACCAAGGGCGCTCTGGCGCCGTGGCATCGATTATTACAAACTGGTGCCGCCCGAGTCGAGCGCTGGCGCCGGCGCTGCGCTGGGGCCGCCGGCTCTGGTACTCGATGCCGATGGCGCGGTGCGCACCGCTTATGCCGGAGACTTGCAGGGCAATCTGTGGCGCTTCGATTTTTCCGGCAAAGCGCCATCGAACGTTGCCGTGCAGTTGTTGTTTGTCGCGCGCGATGCACAAGGGCTGCGCCAGCCGATCACGCAGCGCCCGAATGTCGTGTTTGCCACCGGCGGCGGCCATCTTGTGCTGTTCGGAACTGGAAAAATGAATCAGGCATCGGACAATGATACTGCCAGTTTCAAGGACCAATCGTTCTATGCGATCCGTGATCCAGGGAGCCAGTCGGGACCATCGGATCACGCCGCAGTCAGCGGGCGCGCCGCGCTGGCGCGGCGTGATCTCGGCAACGCCGCCGATCCAGCCGACGCCAGCCATGGCTGGTATCTGGATTTTGACGCCAGCAGCGGCGAGCGCAGCATCAATGGCGCGTCAATCGCTGGTGGCAAGGTGTTTTTCAATACGGTGGTGCCCGGCCGCGCGCCTTGCACGGTGGCGGCCACGCGCAGTTACGCCGTCGAGGTGTTGAGCGGCCTGGCAAGGGGCGGGGCGCTCGCACCATCGACCCGGTCAGCGCATGCTGCGGTAGTGCTGGAAACGGCGACCGAGATCAGCCCGCGCAGCGCTACCGGGCGTGCGCTGCTGCGGCAGCATCACGCGCTGCTCGACGCCGCCAATGCCGGCATTGCGCAAACCGCGATCAGCGATCCCATCCCCGTACAGCGCCTGAGTTGGCGCGAGATCGCGAACTGGCCGGAGTTGCATCAGGGGGCAAACAGTCATGCTCCACATGGCGGAGAATGACATGCAACGCAGCATCGGATATACGCTGATCGAACTGATGGTCGTGCTCGCGATCGTCGGCGTGCTGGCGGCGCTTGCTGTTCCGACTTTGCAACAATATATTGTCAAGGGCAAGCGGGCCCAGGCACAAGCGGCGCTGATGCAACTGATGCAGCAGCAAGAGCGCTATTACACCCAAAACGGCAGCTATCTGGTTTTTTCTGCGCAATCGCCCGCAGCCAGCCCGTTCACCTGGTGGTCGGGCGCGAATGCGGCGCACAGCGCCTATGAAATCCGGGCCGAGCAATGCCCTGAACTGGCGCTCAGCGTCTGTGTACTGCTGACGGCACTGCCCGGTACCGAGCAAGTCGACTCCCATTTCAAGGATGCCGATTGCGAGGTGCTGACCCTGGACAGCGCCGGCCAGCGCCGCGCATCGGGTCCGGCGCAGCGCTGCTGGCCATGAAGACCGGGAGCAAAGGTCATACGCTGATCGAATTGATGGTGGTGCTGGCCATCGCGGCGCTGTTGTTGGCGCTGACGCTGCCTAGCTTGCAAGGCATCATTGCCCGCCAGCGCTTGCGCACGGTCCAGAATGACTTGTTTGCGGCGATCAATTTGACGCGCTCGCAAGCGATGACGCGCGGCGTGCGCGTGATGCTGATGCCGCAAGATGGCGCCGCCACCGACTGGACCCGAGGCTGGGTTGTCTTCATCGACAGCAACCGCAATCAACGACTGGACCCGTCAGAGGAGCGTATTTTCGAGCAAGGCCCGGTCAATCCTGGCATTTCGATCAAGTTCGCCTTTTCCCCGGGACCTGCGCGCCAGTTTATTGCCTATAATGCAGAGGGGCGCAGTTGTAGCGCGGTCAGCAGCCTCGCTGCCCATTGGGGCACGCTATCGTTATTCCAGGGCAGCGCGATTCGCCGCATCAAGATCAACATGCTTGGCCGCGTGCGCGCATGCGATCCTGCGCTGCAGCCAAGCAGTTGCACCGGCGCCCCCGATGCGCAATAGATCGCGCCACCGAACACACTACAAGGCTGCCTTGAACAGAATTGAACCGAAGCAAACGAATGAGTCAGATGGACCCGATGGATTGCCTGGGTTGAATACCTCTGCCATGTTGAGCGATGTCGACGCGATGGCGCTGGCACTGCAGTGGGCGCAAAAAGGGCTGTACAGCACCTCGCCCAACCCGCGGGTTGGTTGCGTGATCGTACAAAATGGTCAAGTCATCGGCGCCGGCGTGACCCAGGCCGCCGGTCAGGATCATGCCGAGGTGCAGGCGTTGAAGGACGCTGCGGCGCGCGGCAATGATGTGCGCGGCGCCACCGTCTATGTCACGTTGGAGCCATGCGATCACCAGGGCCGCACCAAGCCATGTTCGCAGGCGCTCATTGCTGCCGGCGTGGGCCGTGTGGTGGCTGCGATGCAAGACCCGAATCCGCTGGTCGCGGGGCAGGGCTTGGCACGGCTGGAGGCGGCCGGCATCTCGGTCACTTGCGGCGTGCTCGCTGCAGCCGCGCATGAATTGAACATCGGCTTTTTTTCGCGTATGCAGCGTGGCTTGCCTTGGGTGCGCCTGAAAACTGCTGCCAGCCTCGATGGCATGACGGCATTGCACAATGGCGAAAGCCAGTGGATCACTGGACCCGAGGCACGCGCCGATGGCCATGCGTGGCGCGCACGCGCTTGCGCCGTGTTGACCGGCATCGGCACGGTCAAGGCGGACGATCCGCAAATGACGGTGCGCGCCGTCGATACGCCGCGCCAGCCGCGCCGCATCGTCGTCGACAGCCGGCTCGACATCAGCGTCGATGCTCGCATCCTCGAAGGTGGCGGCACCTGGATCGTGGCCGCTGTCGGCAATCCGGAAAAAGAAGCATTGTTGCGCGCCGCCGGCGCCGACATCATCTTGCTGCCCAATGCTGCCGGCAAGGTCGATCTGCCGGCGCTGATGCTGGAATTGGGGCGGCGCCAGATTAATGAATTGCATGTCGAAGCGGGCGCCAAATTGAATGCATCGCTGATCAAGGAAGGCTGCGTCGATGAATTGCTGGTCTACCTTGCGCCGGCATTGATCGGCGATGCGCAATCGATGTTTGCGCTACCGGCTTTGGACAGCCTGGACCAGAAGTATCAATTGAAATTTCACGAGGTCACGCAGATCGGCGACGATCTGCGTATCCTTGCCAGATGTGTACCGTTCAAACCAGCCATTTAAAAAACCATTTTAAGATTGTGATCCCATGTTTACTGGAATTGTTGCTGCCGTTGGCAAAATCAGCTCGGTAGAGCCACTGGCGGGCGGCGATGACGCCGGCGTGCGCCTCTCCATCGACGCCGGCGGCCTTGCGCTGGGCGATGTCGCGCTGGGCGATTCGATCGCCATCAACGGCGCTTGCATGACTGTCGTCGAAAAAACCGATACCCGCTTTTGCGTCGACGTGTCGCGCGAAAGCTTGAATTGTACGGTCGGACTGGACCAGATGGCGCAAGTGAACCTGGAAAAGGCGCTGACGCTGGCCGAGCGCCTCGGCGGTCATCTGGTCTCGGGTCACGTCGATGGGCTGGGCCTGGTGCGCAAGTTCGAGCCGGTCGGCGAATCGTGGGAACTGGTGATCGAAGCGCCGCAACAGTTGGCCAAATACCTCGCATTCAAAGGCTCGATCGTCGTCAACGGCGTATCGCTGACCGTGAACCGGGTCGATGATCTGGGCTTGGCTGCAGCCGATGGTTGTCTGTGCTCGATCAACCTGATTCCACACACGATCGCATCGACCACGCTGAAAAATCTGCATGTTGGCGATCGTGTCAATCTTGAAATCGACTTGATCGCGCGCTATGTCGAACGGATGCTGGCGCTATCGAGCAGCGCCCGGTAAAGCGGCATGCTCGCTGGCGCGATCCGTGGGTATGGCTGCCAAATTGCAGTCGGGATCGCGCCAAATCCTATAAAATAGCAAACGAAGAAAAATTCCGGACCATTCCGGAAGGTTCTCACGTGATAAAGTTACCAAGGATATCGTATGTCTATTTCCAGCACCGAAGAAATTGTCGCCGAGTTGCGCGCTGGCCGCATGGTCATCCTGGTCGATGAAGAAGACCGCGAAAACGAGGGCGACCTGGTGCTTGCCGCCGATTTCGTCACGCCTGAAGCGATCAATTTCATGATCAAGCATGCGCGCGGCCTGGTGTGCCTGACGCTGACCGAAGAGCGCTGCGATGAGCTCAATTTGCCGATGATGACAACCCGCAATGGCACCGCGTATGGCACCAATTTCACGGTGTCGATCGAAGCGGCGGAAGGCGTGACGACCGGCATTTCAGCGGCCGACCGGGCCAAGACGATCCAGGTTGCCGTCGCCAAGGAAAGCAATCTGACCGATATCGTTCAGCCTGGCCACATCTTCCCGCTGCGCGCGCAAAAAGGCGGCGTGTTGATCCGCGGCGGCCACACCGAAGCCGGTTGCGATTTGACCGCGATGGCGGGTTTGACACCAGCGTCGGTCATTTGCGAAATCATGAAGGATGACGGCACGATGGCGCGTCTGCCTGACTTGCTCGAATTCGCCAAGGAGCATGGTTTGAAGATCGGCACCATTGCCGACCTGATCCATTATCGCAGCCAGAATGAATCGCTGATCGAGCGCATGTCGCAGCGTCCGCTGCGTACTGCCTGCGGCGACTTCGAGTTGATCGCCTTTCGCGACAAGCCCAGCGGATCGGCCCACCTTGCGCTGGTGCATGGTGAACTCTCGCCCGGGCGCGAAGCGCTGGTGCGCGTGCATCATCCGGTGTCGGTGCTCGACTTGCTGGAAACGGAAGCCACTACCCATTCGTGGAACATTTCCTCATCGATGGCCGCGATCAAGGCTGCCGACAGTGGCGTCATGGTGCTACTCAATTGCAACGAGAGTGCCAGCGACCTGTTTGCGCAGTTCGCCGCACTCGATGCTCCTGCATCGACGCCGAAGGGACGCGCAGCCAGCATGGACTTGCGCAGCTATGGCATCGGCGCACAAATCTTGCGCTCGCTCGGCGTGGGCAAGATGACGTTGCTGGCCAGCCCGAGGAAGATGCCATCGATGACCGGCTTTGGCCTGGAAGTGCTCGGCTTCAAGTCCAAGCCCGACCTGAAATGACCCACATTCAATCACTTTGAGAGGCATGCGATGACCGTAGGCACATACGAAACAAATCTGGCTGGCGACGGCTTGCGCATAGGCATTGTCCAGGCGCGCTTCAACGATATCGTCGGCAGCGGCTTGCTGAAGGCTTGCCTGGCGCAGCTGGAGCAACTGGGCGTTGCCCATCAGGACATATTGCACGTGACGGTACCGGGCGCGCTGGAAATCCCGCTGGCGTTGCAAAAAATGGCTGAAAGCGAACAATTCGATGCGCTCATTGCGCTCGGTGCCGTGATCCGCGGCGAGACTTACCACTTCGAGTTGGTATCAAACGAGTCGGGCGCTGGCATCACCCGGGTCGGTCTCGATTACGGCATTCCGATTGCGAATGCGGTATTGACGACCGAAAATGACGAGCAAGCCGAGGCACGGATGACTGAAAAGGGCGCCGATGCCGCGCGTGTGGCAGTCGAAATGGCGAACCTGACGCAGGCGCTGGAAGAATTGCAGGAAGCCGGCGACGAAGAGTGATGCCATGGCGCAGGCGTTCGGAATCAAGGACGCCGCGCCGGTCTCATCGGCACATGCAAGCAAGCACATGCAGCAAACAAATGTAATCAAGAACAGGTAACGAAGATCATGATAGAAAAAACTTTGCTGGCCAATCCCAGCAAGAACCGTACTCCGCGCCACCGCGCACGCGAGTTTGCATTGCAGGGCTTGTATCAGTGGCTGCTCAACAACGAAGACGCGGCTACCGTCGTCAACAATATTCGCGCCGCGCATGGCTTCGACAAGGCCGATGTCGATCATTTCAGCGTGTTGTTATATGGTGCGATCAAGGATTCGGCCGCATTGCGCGCCAGTCTGGCACCGTTGATCGACCGTACCATCGCCGAGTTGTCGCCGATTGAGCATGGGATCTTGTTGATCGGTGCTTTTGAACTGAAGAACAATCTGGAAATTCCATACCGCGTTGTCATCAACGAGGCGGTCGAACTGGCCAAGTCCTTCGGCGGCATCGACGGTCATAAATATGTCAATGGTGTACTCGACAAACTTGCGGGCAGGCTGCGCGAGAGCGAAGTCGGGGCCGACAAGCGGCGCTGATCCAACCCTATGGGAAAGGAAACTTTCCTTTAGCGTATTGGAAACGAAGAGGGCCGGAACGCAAGTTCCGGCCCTCTTTTTTCATCGCCAGCAATGATTCAATTACAGGCTGGCGAGTTCTTCGCTCTGCGCCGTTACTGGCTCTGGCTTGGGCACTGTTACCGCGACTACGCGCGTGTGAACCGGAACCTTTTTTCCAATCGCTACCTGTTTCAGGCGCGCGTATTCGGCCAGCACGCGGGAACCGTAACCGGAGTCGTTGTCGAAGGCAGCAGCGCCGACGTAAGTCTTCAAGCCTTCCTTGACCGAGCCACCGCGGGTCACGTAATCTTTCAGGATCAATGAGCCGACGCGGATGTTGGCTGCCGGATTGAGCGCAGCCTTGACGCCGCCGAGATCCTGGAAGCGGGCGTGGTGTATTTTTGACATGACTTGCATCAAGCCTTGCGCGCCTACCGGGCTTTCGGCAAACGGGTTCAAGCCCGATTCGATCGCCATCACCGCCAGGATCAAGAGCGGATCGAGCTTGATTTCATGGGCGGTAATGTAGGCGGTGGAAACGAACATGTCCGCAGCGTCGCCGGCCACGCGGTAGCGTTTGGCCAGCCAGTCGGTGACCCATTGCTGTTGCTTCTGCGTCGCAAGCATGGCCTTTTCCTTGG
>CANFGA010000072.1 GCA_947446335.1 Oxalobacteraceae bacterium
CGAACAGGCGCGCGAGCGCGTGCTGGCGGCGATCAACGCGCTGCACTATGTACCGAGTGCGCTGGCGCGCTCGCTCAAGAGTGCGCGCACCGGCACCATCGGCTTGATCATTCCCAACAATACCAACCCGTATTTTTCCGAAGTCGCGCGCGGCATCGAAGACCATTGCTACGGCGCCGGCTACAGCGTCATCCTGTGCAATGTCGACGACGATCCGGCGCGCCAGCGCCATTACCTGAACGTGTTGCTGAGCAAGCGCTGCGATGGCTTGATCATGACGGCGCTGACGCCGGCCGAGGGCGAACTGCTGCACACGAAGAAGGTTCCGGTGGTGCTGCTCGATCGCGCACTGATCGATCCTGCGCTGCCGGGCAGTGCACCCCATGGGCAAGCGTTCGATGTCGTCGATGTCGACAATCTCGCCGGCGGCGCGCTGGCGGCGCAGCATTTGCTGGCGCTCGGGCGCCGGCGCATCGCCTGCATCGGCGGGCCGGACGACATCGCGCTGTCCCGCCAGCGCATCGAAGGCGTGCGCAGCGCGCTCGAAGCGGCCGGCCAACGCATCGATCCAGCCCTGTGCCGCAGCGCCGATTTCACCAGCATGGGCGGCTATCTGGCGGCGCGCACGCTGCTGGCATTGCCACCGGAGCAGCGCCCCGATGCGCTATTTTGCTGCAACGATTTGATGGCCATCGGCGCGCTGCGCGCCGCAGCCGAAGCGGGCATCGCGGTGCCGCAAGCGCTGGCCGTGGTCGGTTTCGATGACATCGAACTGGCCCGGTTTGTCCATCCGGCGCTGACCAGCGTGGCCCAGAATACCCGCGCGCTCGGACGCTTGACAGCAAAGTGCCTGCTGGCGCGCATCGCCGATCCTGGCCTGGCGCAGCAACAGCACAGGTTCACGCCGGTATTGCAGGTGCGCGAATCGAGCCTGGCACCCAACACCCCATTTTTTGTCGTCACCGAAAGAGCATCATGATCGTCGTCATTGGCAGCATCAACATGGATCTGGTCTTGCGCGTGCCGCGCATGCCGGCTGCCGGAGAAACCTTGATCGGCAGCGCCTTTCAGACCATCCCCGGCGGCAAGGGCGCGAACCAGGCAGTGGCCTGCGCCAGACTCGGATCCGAAAAATCAGGCGCCGGCAGCGCGCCCAAGGTGGCGCTGATCGGCTGCCTCGGCGACGATGGCTTCGGCCAGATCCTGCGCGCCGCGCTGGTGAGCGAGGGCATCGATGTCAGCCACGTCAGCACCATGGCTGGCGTCGCGTCGGGCATCGCGTCGATTCTGGTCGATGCCAACGGCCAGAACAGCATCGTCATCGCCGGCGGCGCCAACGACTTGCTGGCCCCCAAGCATATCGATGCGGCGCGCGAACTGATCGCACAAGCTTCCATCGTGGTGCTGCAACTGGAAACGCCGCTGGCCACCGTGCAGCATGCGATCGATCTGGCCCATGCGCTGGGCAAGACCGTGGTGCTCAATCCGGCGCCGGCGGCGCATTTGCCGGCGCCATTGCTGGCCAAGGTAGATTATTTGATCCCCAATGAAATCGAAGCGGCCATGCTCGCTGACACGGGCGTTGATGGCGCCACGGACAACGTCGCGGCGACGGCAATAAGTCTGCTGGCGCAGGGTTGCCGCAACGTGATCATCACGCTCGGCGCCAACGGCGTGCACGCCGCGCTGGAGCAAGGTTCACACACCTTCGCCGCCCATCCTGTGACCGCCGTCGACAGCACGGCGGCGGGCGACACCTTCATCGGCGGCTTTGTCGCCGCACTGGCAAGCGGCGCAGCGGTCATCGATGCGATCGCACTGGGACAGCGCGCCGCCGCCTGGAGCGTCACGCGCCATGGCGCCCAGACCTCGATCCCGCAGCGCCATCAATTGGCTGATCAGTTGGTCGATCAATTGGCCGATTCTTCTGCGACAATCTGAACCACCAACCACCACAATGAAAAAAACTCCCCTGCTCAATATCGCCCTGTCGCAATTGATCGCCTCGCTCGGTCACGGCGATGCCATCGTCATCGGTGACGCCGGCTTGCCGGTGCCGCCCGGCGTGCCGTTGATCGATCTGGCGCTCACGCGTGGCATCCCCGGCTTCATCGAGACCTTGCAAGCAATCCTGACTGAAATGGAAGTCGAGCAGCATGCGCTGGCGAGCGAACTGGCACAGCACAATCGGGCCATCTTCGATGCGATCAAAGCGCTGGCATTGCCCGGCGCCTTGATCACGTCGCATGTGCAATTGAAGGAGCGCAGCCGCAGCGCACGCGCCATCGTGCGCACCGGTGAATGCACGCCCTACGCCAATATCGTGCTCATTGCCGGCGTCGCTTTCTGATCGGGCGAATTCAGGCCGGGTACGCCGCAGCCAGGAATTGCGCCACTTCCAGCGTGGTGGGCGGATTGCATCCTTCGCGCATCACGTTCAGGCTGGCAGTGGCGATCGCGCATTGCAAGGCTCGCTGCAGCGTGGCCGTGTCCAGGCTAGCCAAGGCGGCGCCAGACAAGGCGTTGGCGCGCTGCAAACTGGCCACCAGGCCGGCCAGGAAACAGTCGCCGGCGCCCACGGTGTCGATCACTGCAGCCTGCACGCCATCGGGAATCCCGAGGCGCACGCTACCGGTTCTCGACAATAAAATGCCGCCGCGCTCGCCCAACGTCAGCGCGATCAGCTGCACGCCAGGCGCGGCAAACAGCGACCGCGCGGCAGTTTCTGCAGCGACACCCTCGAAGCCGAGGTAGACCAGATCTTCTTCGCTGACCTTGATCAGATGGGCTTCGGCCAACGCTGCGCGCACCCCAGCGGCATACAGCGCCAGATCGGGATACACCAGAGGGCGCATGTTGGCATCGATCGATACCAAAGCGCCGGCTTGCGCAGCGCTCTTGATGATCTGCAGCGTGGCGGCGATATCGTCCGGCACCAGCGCCAGGCCGCCGGTATGAAACAGCGCCAGCTTGGTCGGCAATGCCGCGCACGCCGCTTGCGGCGAGATGTCCCGGTCGGCCACCTCGGCGCGGTGAAACGCATAGGTCGGGGTCTTTTGCGCGTCCAGCGTCACCACCGCCAGCGAAGTCGGCTTGGCGCTGCGTTGCGGGCTTGCCAGCAATACACCAGCGCTCTCCAAGTGCTGGGCGAAACGCTGGCCGAAGCTGTCGGTCGACAGCGGATTGAGATACGTCACCGCCATCGCCTGGCGCGCCACGGCCAGCGTGAAATTGCAAACCGAGCCGCCCAGCACGGCGGCGAAGCGGCCATGCTCTTGCTCGATCAAGTCGACCAAGGCTTCGCCAAATGTGACAACCATGTTGCTCTCCTGATATTTTATTGAATGACCGGGACGGGCCCGGGTGCCTGTGTCGGCATGATGAATGAATTAACTATTTTTCAGAAACAGATCGCGGTCCGGCCCGAAGTTGGCGTACAGCGGCAGCAAGGCGGCACCGATCACGCGCGCGTCGGAGCCGATGGTTCCGGCCAGCACCAGCGGACGGGAAATGCCTTCCCAGCTGTAGCCATCGAGCGCGTTCTCTACTTCCGCCAGCAACTTTTCCAGCAACGATCGCGTGAACGAACCGTCGATGATGACCCCTTCCAGATCGAGCAGACAGGTGGCGCTGACGATCGAGAGCGCAATCGCGCTGGCCGCATCGAGCAGCCAGGCGCAGGTATGGGTCAGCCACGGCGCTTGCAATGCGCGCGCATCGTAGGCGGCGCTCTCGTCGAGGCCGGATGCAACAAACAGTTGCTCGAGGCTGAACAGCGATGCGGTGCTGAGCAACTGCTCCGGCGCTGGATCGGAACTGCTGCCGGCCAGGGACAGCGGGATCGATCCGAGCGCCCCCGCATTGCCGTGCAAGCCACCGTGCAAATGGCTGTTGATGACCAGACCGCCACCGATGAAGGTGCCGACAAACACATACAGAAAACTCTTGATGCTGCGCCCGCGCCCGGCCACCAGTTCAGCCACGCAAGCGGTGGCCGTATCCTTGGCAAACTCGACCGGCAAACCGGTCATCGCCTGCACCCGCGCGCGGATATCGATCTGTTCCCATTTGCAAGCTTGCTGTGGCGCAATACCCAGCAAGGCTTGCCATCCGCCCAGCCCCAGAGGCGCCGTGATGCCGATCCCGCTGAGGCGGGCCCTTTGCGCCGGGCTCAAGCGTGCGCACATCATCTTCAAGTGCTCGGCGATGACCTCGAACAACGTATCGGGTTCGGGAAAGGGATAAGTCAACGCAGAGCGCGCGCGCTCCTTGCCCACGAAATCGACCAGCAACAGATCGAGGCTGCGCCGACCGATCTTGATGCCGATGAAAAATGCGCCCTCCGGATTGAGCACGATCGGCACCGAAGGCTGACCGACCTTGCCGCGCAGCGCTGCAATCTTCAGCACCAGTGCATTTTCCAGCAAGCGATTGATGATCAGGGAAATGGTCTGCGTGCTCAAGCGCGTCAGGCGCGCCAGATCGGCCTTGGGCATGCTGCCGTGAAATCGGATCGCTTGCAGCACGACGCGTTCATTGAACTGGCTCATGCCGATCTGATTCGATCCACGCGGGCGCAAGATGTCGTCCTGGCCCTGGATCTGGTCCTGACCAAGGTCGACGCTGCCGGCCTCTGGCATGGATAACTCGCCGATGCTCACGGGTGAACGATCTTGCTGTATCCATCAACCGAAGTGCGCATCCGAAATCACCCCTTTCTTGAAGATGAAATTGGCGTACGGTTGCATTTCCCCGGTTTGCACGATCGCATAAGCGTTCTTGACGCGCTCGTAAAAGGCAAAGCGCTCGAACGCCTCGCATTGCTGGGCCTGGGCCACATCCATCTGCACAAAAGAAGCGATCACGGCTTCCTGCAGCGGCGTCAGATAGCCAAACGGCTCGCCCGATACCTGCATGAAAGCGATCGGCTGATCGACAGCGGCATCGAGCGGAAATACCGACAATACGGCAGCGCAGGCACGCTGCAAGCCGATGCCAGGCAGCCCGATGATGGGTTTGCCGCGCCCGAGCGAGGCAGCGGTGAAATTGGCATCGACCACGACGACTTCGTCGCCATGACCCATCTCGGCCAGCACCTTGAGCAACTCCGGGGACAGCAGAGGATCGATTCCCTTAAGCATGAGCCAACTCCGGCAAGTCTTGCGGATTCTTGGCACCGGTCATCACGGCGACCGTGTCCGACATGCTGATCTCTTTCGGATTGACCACGGCGACGCGTTTGCCGAGGCGCTGGATGTGAATCCGGTCGGCGATCTCGAACACATGCGGCATGTTGTGGCTGATCAAGATCACCGGCAAGCCGCGATCGCGCACATTGCGGATCAATTCCAGCACCATGTTGCCCTCTTTCACACCCAGTGCGGCGGTGGGCTCGTCGAGAATCACGACGTGCTTCGCAAAAGCGGTGCTGCGCGCCACGGCGACACCCTGGCGCTGGCCGCCCGAGAGCGTGCCGACCGCCTGTGTCATCGAACGGATGCCGATTTTCAAATCCTGCATGTGACCGGCCGCCTCGGCCAGCATGCGCTTCTTGTCGATGATGCGCAGCCATTTCCCCAGCATGCCAGGGCGCAGCAGTTCGCGCCCCAGGAACAGGTTTTCCGCAATCGTCATCGCCGGCGCTACCGCCAGGTCCTGGTATACCGCTTCGATCCCATGCTTGCGGGCATCGATCGGCGACTTGAAGTGCACCGACTTGCCGTCCAGCATCAACTGGCCCTCGTCGGGGATCACCGCACCCGACAAGGCCTTGATCAGCGACGATTTTCCGGCGCCGTTGTCGCCGATCACGGCCAGGATTTCACCGGCGCGCAAATCAAAATCGGTGCCATCGAGCGCCGTTACACCGCCGTACCGCTTCACCAGTCCGCGCGCCTGGAACACCAGGCCCGCTGCTGGAAAATCGATGGCCAATTTGTGAGCTGTCATATCTTAGCCTTTCTTGTGTGTCAGTTGATCGGCGGCCACGGCCAGGATCACCAGGATGCCGGTTACCAGGATTTGGTAGACCGACGATACGCCCATCAAGGTCAAGCCATTGCGAAACACGCCGACGATCAGCACGCCGATCAACGTCCCCATGATCGATCCGCGTCCGCCGAACAGGCTGGTGCCGCCCAACACCACGGCCGTGATGCTGTCGAGATTGTCGGTCTGTCCGCCCTGCGGATCGCCAACACCCATGCGCGCCACCGACAATAACGAGGCTATGCCGTAGAACATGCCCGCGGCCATATAGACACCGATCAAGACCTTGTTGGTCGCGATGCCGGTCAGGCGGGCCGCTTCCGGATTATTGCCTACTGCATAAATGTGGCGCCCTGGCGCGGTATCGCGCAAGAACAGCCAGGTCAGCACATACAGCGCGAGCATCAGCACGGTGCCATAGGTAAAACTGGTTTGCCCGATCTGGAAAGTGCTGCCGAAAAAAGTCATCATTTCCGGGATGCCGGTCACGGTCTGGGCCTGGGAATAGAGCTGCGTGATGGCGAAGGCGATGTTCATCGTGCCCAGCGTGACGATGAAAGGCGGTAGCTTGACCATCGTGACCAGGGCGCCGTTGAGATAGCCGATCAGCATGCAAGCGGCCATGCCGCACAGGATTGCAAGGAAGGGATTCATCCCCATGTCGACTGCGAATTTGGTGATCACGACCGACCCCAGCGCCATGGCCATGCCACAGGACAGATCGATGCCGGCCGTCAGGATGATCAGGGTCTGGCCGATCGCGATCACGCCGACCACCATCACCTGTTGCAGGATCAGTGAAAAATTTTGTCCGCTCAGGAAGCGATCGGACTGGAATGAGAAAAACATGCCGGCAGCGAGCAAGGCCAGGATGGGGCCGAGCGCCGACAGAGAGGGCAGATATTGCTTGAGTTGCGAGGATTGCTTGATACTGGATTGCATGACGTTTTTCCCTTGTGCTGGTGAAATGGAACAAAGACGGAGGCGCCGCAGCGCCTCCGTACTTGATTATTTCCCCCAGCAAGCGCTCAGGCCGTAGGCGGTATCACGGCTTTCCACGCCAGCCACCTTTTTATCGGCGATCAGCGTGACGCCGGTGTCGACATAGCCGCTCGTCTTCTTGCCGGTCTTGGCATACGACACGCCGGCATCGACCGCCAGGCTAGCCATCTTCAGCGGATATTGCTGCGCAGTGGCAGCGATCATGCCCGCCTTGACATCGCGCACGCCGGCGCAGCCGCCGTCGACCGAGACGATCATCACGCTTTTTTCCTTGCCAGCAGCTTTCAATGCCTTGTAAGCACCCGCGGCCGCAGGTTCGTTGATGGTGTAGACCAGGTTGATTTCAGGATTTTTTTGCAGGCAGTTTTCCATCGCGGTCTGGCCCTTGGCCTGGTCGCCATAGCTGTCGGCCATGCACACCACATCGGCAGTCTTGATCAGTTCGATGGTCTTGGCATTGATGCCAGGCGCACCGAAACCGGCCAGGAAACCATTGTGGCGCGTGATACCCACCGGATGGCCGGGAAACAGATCGAGCATCGCGATCTTTGCAGGCTTGCCAGCGAGCGCCACTTTCGCGTACTCGCCGATCAACACGCCAGCCTTGTAGTTATCGGTCGCAAACAGCGCATCGGTGGCATCTTGCGGATCGGTCGGGCTGTCCAAGGCGATCACCATCACGCCGCTGGCGCGCGCTTTCTTGATGGCGGGAACGATCGCTTTCGAATCATTGGGGGTGATCAGGATCGCTTTGGCACCGGCCGAGATCATGTTTTCGATCGAGGTCACTTGGCCTGCATTATCGCCATCGGCCTTGCCGGCCGCCGTCAGCAGCTTGGCGCCTTGCAACTTCGCCGCCTGCTGGGCGCCCTCTTTCATTTTGACAAAGAACGGATTGGTTTCGGTCTTCGTGATCAAGCCAATGATCGGTGCATCGGCGGCGCTGGCCAGGCCGGCGACAGAGGTCATCAGGGACAAGGCGATGCAATGTTTCAATTTCATGTTCAATCTCCGGGATTATAGTTTTAGGTAACCGGCCAGCGATATGACGCATCAACGCATCAATCATTGCTTGATCGTATTTCTCATATGCTTCCAGCCTATGACAAATATAATCTGCCTTAATTAATAAATCAAGTGATTTTATTAATTAAGGAGGATATGCCGATCATCACCAGATTCTCACCACAAACCAGCCTGATCCGCTCCGACCTGTGCCGCAAACACTGGCTGCGCCAGTCGCCTTGCCGTCCCCAAATGACGCAGCAACGTCGACGCACACGCCTGCGTGTACGCCTTGTCAGCACCGGCACGATGGTGCAGACTGAGCCGTTTTGTCGTTTGCCAACATTCAAGCAAATTCAATCGTACCGGGAGCTGTAAACAATGAAGGACATCCAACGCGCGAGCGCACCTGACGCCGATCAGAGCGCACCAGAGCACCTGCGTCCGCGCGGCTCCAATCAGACCGGCATGCGCCAATTCAATGAGCGCGTTGTGCTGCAAGCGATACGCCTGCACGGCAGCTTGCCCAAGGCAGAACTGGCGCGCATCACCAAGCTGAGCGCACAAACGGTGTCGTTGATCATCGATCGGCTCAGCCAGGACGCGCTGGTGCACAAGCTGGCGCCGCTGCGCGGCAAGGTTGGCCAGCCTTCGGTGCCGATCGCCTTGAACCCGGACGGCGCGTTGTCGATCGGGGTCAAGATAGGCCGACGCAGCCTCGACATCTTGCTGCTCGATTTCGTCGGCACGGTGCGCATGCGCGCGTCATTGACTTACCTCTTTCCCGAGCCCGAGGCGGTCTTCATCGCCATCGCCACCCAAGTCCAACTAATGAAGGCGCAACTGGGACCAGACTTGGCGCATCGGCTGCAAGGCATCGGCGTGGCGGCGCCATTGTCGCTGAGCAGTTGGCAACATTTGCTCGGCATCGAGCCCGGCCAGGCCACATCATGGGATGGGGTCGATATCGCGGCGCGCATGACGCAAGACAATGGTTTGCCGGTACAACTGGCAAAAGACACGACGGCTGCGTGCGTGGCCGAACTGGTCTCGGGACGCGGGCGCAGCATCAAGAGTTTTCTGTACATGTTCATCGACACCTTCATCGGCGGCGGACTGGTCATCGACAGCCATCTGCATGCAGGCTTGCACGGCAATGCCGGCGCCATCGGCTCGATGCCGATGGGGCTGGCGCATCAAGATCAGACAGTGCCAGCCCAGATGCTGAGCTCAGCATCGCTGCGATCGCTGGAAGCCTTGTTTGAACAGGCTGCACTAGCCCCGGGCGCCGCTTATGACGAGCGCGCCTTGCAAGTGCCTTGGGAACAATACAGCGAACTATGGCTGGAACAGGCCGCAGCGGGCATCGCGATGACGATCAACAATGCCACTTGCCTGCTCGATCTCGAAGGCATCATCATCGATGGCTCGTTTTGCCGCGCGATGCTGGAACGGCTGATGCAGCGCACTGAAGCGGCGATGGATCGCTATGACTGGGAAGGGATTGCGCGCCCGACGGCGCTGGCGGGAACGATCGGATCGGATGCGCGGGCACTGGGCGGCGCCCTGCTGCCGCTGTATGCCAACTTCGCACCCGATCACGATCTGTTTTTAAAACTATAACTTCAGGTATCAGGCTCGGGGAACCCGAACCTGATACCTTTTGACTAGCGACCTCCTGGCCGATCAGAACCAGGCTTCGACTTGCACGCCGAACGAGGTGCCGTTGGTCTTGCCGCCAAACACGCCAGTGCTCGACAGCGAGCTGTTGGGATTACTGAAATCGGCGGCCTTTTGCGCCGCATCATTCCACTTGGCATAGGTCACGAAGGCGCGCAATTCAGGACGGGCCCAGAAGCCTTTTCCGGCCGACAGCACCGGTGCCA
>CANFGA010000073.1 GCA_947446335.1 Oxalobacteraceae bacterium
CTGAAGCTGCGCTGATGAACCTGCCGACAAACTCGCTGACGAGCTCGCCGATGAATTCATTGAGCAACTCATCGACCAACTACCACGGCAAACAGGCCTTGGTGCTCGGGCTGGGTGAATCCGGGCTGGCGATGGCGCGCTGGCTGGCGCGCCAGGGTGCAACGCTGTGCGTGGCCGATACCCGCGCCGCGCCCGAGCGCCTGGCGGCGTTGCGCTCTTGCGTGCCGGACGTGCGCTTCGTGGGCGGGCCTTTCTGCGCAGCGCTGCTCGATGGCATCGATTTCATCGCTGTCAGCCCGGGTCTGTCGCCGCTGCATGAATTGGTCAGGCTGATCCCGGCCGTGCTGGCAAAAAATATCCCGCTCTGGGGCGAGATCGAATTGTTCGCCCAGGCGTTGCAGCAATTGAGGCAAGAGCGCGCTTACCAGCCGAAGCTGATCGCGATCACCGGCACCAACGGCAAGACCACGGTCACCAGCCTGGTCGGCTTGTTGTGCGAGCGCGCCGGCCTGCGCGTGCGCGTGGCGGGCAACATCAGCCCGGCCGCGCTCGACGTGCTGCGCGAAGCGCTGGACGATGCGGATGACGCTTTGCCTGAAGTCTGGGTACTGGAATTGTCGAGCTTTCAGTTGCACACGACCTTTACCTTGCAAGCCGATGCGGCGACGGTGCTGAACCTGACCCAGGATCACCTCGACTGGCATGGCGACATGGCCTCGTATGCGCGCGACAAGGCGCGCATCTTCGGGCCAGACACGGTGCGCGTGCTCAATCGCGATGACGAGGGCGTGATGCAGATGGCCGATCCGGCTGCCGTGAGCGTGACCTTTGGCGCCGATGCGCCGCAAACTGCCGATTGCCTGGGCTTGCTAAGCGAGCGCGGCATCGTCTGGCTGGCGCTGGCCGTGGCCGATGAACAGATCGAAAAGAAACGCAAAAAAAACGCCCCGGAACCGGTGCCCGAGCCTTGCACGATACAGCGTTTGATGCCGGCCGATGCATTGAAAATTCGCGGTCAGCACAATGCCACCAATGCGCTCGCTGCGCTGGCGCTGTGCCGCGCGATCGGCTTGCCGCTGGCGCCGCTGTTGCACGCGCTGCGCGACTACCACGGCGAGCCGCACCGGGTCGAACTGGTGGCATCGATCAACGGTGTCGAGTATTACGACGACAGCAAGGGCACCAATGTCGGCGCGACCGCAGCGGCGATCGCTGGCCTGGGCGCGAGCCTGGGCAGCGCTCGCGTGCTGCTGATCGCCGGCGGCGAAGGCAAGGGCCAGGATTTTTCGCTGCTGTGTGGTCCTTGCGCCAAACATGCGCGCGCCGTGTTCCTGATTGGACGCGATGCGCCTTTGCTGCGCGCGGCGTTGACCGGGCCTGAAGCTGACGCGCTCGAGCTGATCGATTGCGCCACTCTGGAACTGGCAGTGCAGCGCGCCAGCAGCATGGCCAGAACTGGCGACTGCGTGTTGCTCTCGCCAGCGTGTGCCAGCTTCGACATGTTCGACAATTACGGCCATCGCGCGCAAGTGTTCGTCGCTGCCGTGCGCGAGATCGCTTTGGATCAGGGACAGGACATCTGATGGCCTTTCAACTTCCATTGTTCTTTTCCAAGGGTGCCTCGGCCAAGCCGCTGGACGGCGCCGCGCGCGCCTCGAAGATGATGGAGTACGACCAGCCTCTGGTCTGGGTCGTGGTGCTGTTGATGATGATGGGGATGGTGATGGTGTATTCGGCATCGATCTCGCTGCCGGATGCGTCGAAGTTTTCCAGTTACAGCAATTCCTATTTCCTGACGCGTCAAGCCACCTTCATCGCCATATCGATGATGGCTGGTTTCGTCGTGTTTCGCATCCCGATCGCCACCTTGCAAAAGGCGGCGCCGTATCTGTTCGGTTTCACCTTGCTGCTGCTGGTGCTGGTGCTCATTCCCGGCATCGGCGTGGTCGTCAATGGCGGGCGGCGCTGGCTGTCGCTGAAGTTGTTCAACTTGCAGCCGTCCGAATTGATGAAGGTGGTTGCGGTGCTGTACGCGGCCGATTACACGGTGCGCAAGCAGGAATACATGCACAAGCTGCGCAAGGGCTTCATGCCGATGGCCGGTGCGGTCGGACTGGTCGGCTTGCTGCTGTTGCTGGAGCCCGATCTGGGCGCATTCGGCGTCATCGTTTGCATTGCGATGGGCATCCTGTTTTTGGGCGGCATCAACGTGGTCTGGTTCGGCGGCATCGTTGCGGTGCTGGTCGGTGTTTTTGTTGGCATCATCTCGTTTTCGCAATTTCGCCGCGAGCGCGTTTTCGCCTACCTCAATCCGTGGCAGGAAGACAATGCGCTGAACAAGGCGTACCAGTTGACACATTCCTTGATCGCATTCGGGCGCGGCGAGTTCTTCGGCGTTGGCCTGGGCGCCAGCGTCGAGAAGCTGCATTACCTGCCGGAAGCGCACACCGACTTCCTGCTGGCAGTGATCGGCGAAGAGCTCGGCCTGGCCGGCGTGCTGGTCGTGATCGCGATGTTTTACTGGATCATCAAGCGCGCCTTCGATATCGGGCGCCAGGCGATCGCGATCGACCAGACCTTTGCCGGCTTGACGGCCAAGGGCATCGGGATCTGGATCGGGGTGCAAACCTTCATCAACATGGGCGTCAACCTCGGCTTGCTGCCGACCAAGGGGCTGACCTTGCCGTTGATGAGCTATGGCGGTTCGGGGGTGTTGATCAATTGCGTCGGTCTGGCGATCCTGCTGCGCATCGATTATGAAAACCGGGTGCTGATGCGTGGAGGGCGTTTGTGACATCAACGCAATCAATGAAACCGATGAATCCGATGAAATCAATGAAATCGACACACTTGATGATCATGGCTGCCGGCACCGGCGGCCACATTTTCCCCGGCCTGGCGATCGCGCAGACGATGCGCGAGCGCGGCTGGACAGTGACGTGGCTGGGCACGACGCACGGGATGGAACAGGATCTGGTGCCACGCCATGGGATCGAACTCGACGCCATCGATTTCAGCGGCATGCGCGGCAAGGGCTGGCGCCATACGCTGGCCGGTGCCTTCAAGCTGCTGGCCAGTTTTGTCAGTTGCTGGCGCTTCGTCAAGCGCCGCCGGCCCGACGTGGTGCTGGGCATGGGTGGTTACGTGACGCTGCCGGGCGGCTTGATGGCGCGCTCGCGCGGCGTGCCTTTGGTGTTGGTCAATGCCGATGCGGCGCTGCTGCTGTCGAACAAGGTACTGGCACCGTTCGCACAGCAAGTCTGTTTCGGTTTTCCTGCCAACTTCGGTAATGCTGCCGGCAAGGCCACCGTGACCGGCAATCCGGTGCGGCGCGCGATCCTGGACATGGCTGCGCCGCAGCCGCGTTTTGCCGATCGCAGCGGCGTGCTGCGCATCCTGGTCGTGGGCGGCAGCCTGGGCGCCAAAGCATTGAACGATGCTGTGCCGGCCGCGCTGGCTTTGATCGCGCCCGAGCAGCGCCCGCTGCTGACGCACCAGTCCGGCAAGAAGAACATCGATGCGCTGCGCGCCGCGTACGCGCAAGCGGGCGTGGCTGCCAACGTGGTCGACTTCATCGATGACATGGCGAGCGCCTATGCCGAAGCCGATCTGGTAATCTGCCGCGCCGGCGCGATCACCTTGTCCGAGCTCACTGCCGCTGGTGTGGCCAGCGTGCTGGTGCCGCTGGTGGCGTCGACGACATCGCATCAACGCGACAACGCACATTGGATGGCGCAGCAGGGCGCGGCGATCCACTTGCCGCAGACCCAATTGACGCCCGCCAGTCTGGCTGCCTTGTTGCTCGATTTGCAGCGCGACGCTTGCTTGAAGATGGCGCTGGCGGCGCGCGCCGTCGGCAAGCAGGGCGCCAACGAGGCGATCGCCGAGGTGCTGGAACAACTGGCAGGCGCTTGAAAGAAAATGTAACAAATGAACACGGCATGAACTGGCAGAGAAAAGATACAGCATGAACAGAGAGCAGACAGCATGGGACCAACAGCATGAAGCATAAAGTCAAGAACATTCATTTCGTCGGCATCGGCGGCAGCGGCATGAGCGGCATCGCCGAAGTGCTGGTCAACCTCGGCTATCGCGTCTCCGGTTCGGACCTGGGCAGCAACGCCGCCACCGCGCGCCTGCAAGAGATGGGCGTGACAGTGGCGTTGGGCCACGCCGCCGGCAATATCGAGGGCGCTGATGCGGTCGTCACCTCGACCGCAGTGCGGCAAGACAATCCGGAAGTCGTGGCCGCGCGTGCGTGCCAGATTCCGATCGTGCCGCGCGCGGTCATGCTTGCTGAATTGATGCGCCTCAAGCGCGGCATCGCGATCGCGGGCACGCACGGCAAGACCACCACCACGAGTCTGGTGGCGTCGGTGCTGGCGCAAGGCGGGCTGGATCCGACTTTTGTCATCGGCGGGCGCTTGAACAGCGCCGGCGCCAATGCCAAGCTGGGCACCGGCGACTATCTGGTAGCCGAGGCCGACGAGTCCGACGCGTCGTTCCTGAACCTGTCGCCGATGATCGAAGTGATCACCAACATCGACGCTGATCACATGGAAACCTACGAGCACGACTTCGAAAAATTGAAGATGGCGTTCGTCCAGTTCACCCAGCGCTTGCCGTTTTACGGGCGCGCGATGCTGTGCATCGACGATCAGCATGTGCGCGACATCATCCCCTTCATTTCGAAGCCGATCACGACTTACGGCTTTCACCCGGATGCCCAGGTGCGCGCCGTGGATGCGCGCGCCTGCGGCCTGGAGATGCATTTCACGGTGCTGCAGCATGGCTATCCTGACATGGACGTGGTGCTCAATCAGCCCGGCATGCACAATGTGCAAAATGCCTGTTCGGCCATTGCGATCGCGCGCGAAATCGGCATCGCCGACAGCGCGACGCGCCAGGCGCTGGCCGAGTTTCGCGGCGTCGGGCGCCGCTTCACGCGCTATGGTGAGCGGGCGCTGCCCGGCGGCGGCAGTTTTGCTCTGGTCGATGATTTCGGCCACCATCCGGTCGAACTCGACGTCACGCTGGCCGCAGCGCGCGGTGCCTATCCGGGGCGGCGATTGTTGCTGGCATTCCAGCCGCATCGCTACAGCCGCACGCGCGACCTGTTCGAAGACTTCGTCAAGGTGCTCGGTCAGGCCGATGTGCTGGTGCTGGCCGAAGTCTATGCCGCCGGTGAAGCAGCGATCGTGGCAGCGGACGCGCGCTCGCTGGCGCATGCGCTGCGCGCGCGCGGCAAGATCGAACCGATCTTCGTCGAGGCCATGGCCGACATGGCCGACACCATCGTCTCGGTGGCGCAAGATGGCGACGTCGTCATCACGATGGGAGCAGGATCGATCAGCGGCGTGCCGCAGCAACTCACTACATTGACCAAGGCTTTCAAATGACCCCACTTTCACCAGCAGAAGCATCCGCCTTCGGCAAGGTCGGCGTGCTGTTCGGAGGCCGCTCGGCCGAGCGCGAGATTTCAATCATGTCGGGCCACGGCGTACTGCAAGCGTTGAAGAGCCGGGGCGTCGACGCCCACGCCTTCGATCCGGGCCAGCGCACGCTGGCCGAACTCGCCGCAGAGAATTTTGATCGGGTCTTCATCGCCTTGCACGGGCGTTTCGGCGAAGACGGCAGTTTGCAAGGCGCGCTGGAGCAACTCGGCATTCCCTACACCGGCAGCGGCGTGATGGCGTGCGCGATCGGCATGGACAAGGTCTACACCAAATTGATCTGGCTGATGAAGGGTTTGCCCACGCCCAAGTATGCGGTGCTGGACAAGAGCACCGATCTGGCGCGCGTGGTGGCTGACCTGGGCTTACCTTTGATCGTCAAGCCGCCGCATGAAGGCTCGACCATAGGCATCACCAAGGTTGGCGCGGGCTGTGACTTGCAAGCCGCTTACGATGTCGCGGCCCAGTTCGACGATGTGGTGCTGGCCGAAGAATTCGTCACCGGGCGCGAATTCACCGTCGCGGTGCTGGGCAAGGGCGCTAGTGCGCGCGCCTTGCCAGTGGTGGAAATCGTGGCGCCGGCCGGCAACTACGATTACCAGGCCAAGTATTTTACCGACGACACCCAGTATTTTTGCCCGGCCGAGCTCAATGCCGACACGCGCGCCGAGATGGAGCGCATCGCCGTGGAAGCCTATCGCGCGCTGGACTGCGAAGGCTGGGGGCGGATCGACGTGCTGCTGCGCGCCTCTGACAACAAGCAATTCTTGCTCGAAGTCAATACCTCGCCGGGGATGACCACGCACTCGCTGGTGCCGATGGCGGCGCGCGCAGTGGGCATCAGCTATGAAGACTTGTGCCTGGAAATTTTGCGCTCGGCAAGTCTGAAGATGTCCAAGGGACGGGGCTAAAATCAACCATGTGGCAAGACGCTAAAACCCTGAATGCGGCAAGCAATGGCCTGATGGTGCTGGTCATGCTGGCCTGCGCGGCGGCCGGCGTCTGGTGGCTGGCGCAGATGCCGATGTTCACGCTGCGCACGATCCGCATCGAGATCATGGATCAGGCCGAGTTGCGCCATGTGAATCATCTGACGCTGCGCAGCAGTACTTTGGGCAAGATCAAGGGCAATTTTTTCACCAGCAACCTTGATACCGTGCGACAAGCGTTCGAGTCGGTGCCTTGGGTGCGCCGCGCCACCGTGCGGCGCGAATGGCCGAACCAGTTGATCGTGGCGCTGGAAGAGCATCAAGTGATGGGAACCTGGGGCGAGGACGGACGCTTGCTGTCGACCAAGGGTGAATTGTTTACCGCCAATGTGGCCGAGGCCGAAGACGACCATTTTTTACCCGAGTTTTCGGGGCCCGAGGGCAGCGAGAAAGAAGTGCTGCACCGCTTCGATGAATTGCGCACCTGGTTTGCGCCGCTGAAGCTGGAACCGCAGGCGCTGGCGTTATCAAGCCGCTATGCGTGGACCGTGAAGCTCGACAACGGCATGAGCGTCGCGCTCGGGCGCGAGCAGAGCGCGAACATGTTGAAAGAGCGGGTCGATCGCTTGACCGGCATTTATCCGCAATTGGCGAGCCGGCTCAAGGATATCGACACGATCGACATGCGCTACCCTAACGGACTGGCGCTGAGCGCGCATGGCCTGGCCATCTCGGACACCCATCCCGCCATCGCAGCACCGAAAAAGAATTTACCACCAATCCGCAAGCTACCGTAGGCAACAGAAATGACAAAAGACGCGAAAAACCTGATCGTCGGTCTCGACATCGGCACCTCGAAAGTGGTGGCGGTGGTGGCCGAAGTGATGCCCGACGGGCGCCACGAGGTAATCGGGCTGGGTCAGCACGAATCGAAGGGATTGAAGAAGGGCGTCGTCGTCAACATCGAGGCGACCGTTGAATCGATACAGCGCGCACTCGAAGAAGCCGAATTGATGGCCGATTGCAAGATCCGCAACGTCTATGCGGGCATCGCCGGCAGCCATATCCGCAGCTTCAATTCGAGCGGCATGGTCGCGATCAAGGACAAGGAAGTGACCGCCACCGATGTGGCGCGCGTGATCGAGACGGCGAAGGCGGTCAACATTCCAACCGATCAGCAATTGCTGCACACGGTGCCGCAGGAATTCATCGTCGACAACCAGGAAGACGTGCGCGAACCGATCGGCATGAGCGGCATTCGGCTCGAAGTGAAGGTCCATATCGTCACCGGCGCGGTATCGGCGGTGCAAAACATCGTCAAGTGCGTGCGCCGCTGCGGGCTGGAAGTGTCGGACCTGATCTTGCAGCCGATGGCCTCGGCCGACGCGGTGCTGACTCCGGATGAAAAGGAACTGGGCGTGGTCCTGATCGACATCGGCGGCGGCACCACCGATATCGCGGTGTTTTCCGATGGCGCGATCCGGCATACGGCCGTGATTCCGATCGCCGGCGACCAGATCACGAACGATATCGCGATGGCGCTGCGCACGCCGACCTCGGAAGCGGAAGAAATCAAGATCCGCTACGGCTTTGCCAAGCAGATCCTGGCCGATCCGGATGCGTCGCTCGAAGTGCCGGGGCTGGGCGACCGTGGTCCGCGTACCTTGTCGCGCCAGGCGCTGGCCGCAGTGATCGAGCCGCGGGTCGAGGAATTGTTCGCGATGGTGCACCAGGTAGTGCGCGAATCGGGTTATGAAGGCGTGTTGTCGTCGGGCATCGTGCTCACCGGCGGCAGCGCAATCATGCCCGGGATGGTTGAAATGGCCGAGGATGTGTTCCTCAAGCCGGCCCGGCTGGGCACGCCGGATTACCGTGGTCAGCTGGCCGACGTGGTGCGCAGTCCGCGCTACGCGACCGTGCTGGGTTTGTTGCTGGAAGCAAAAAAGCAGTATTTGCGCGGTCACATCGTGACGCGCCAGGATGGATCGGTGAAGGCAGTATTTCAGCGTATGAAGGAATGGTTTCTGGGCAATTTTTAAGCCCTGGTGTGTGTTTTTGCAATTCTGGTGCAACAAAGGCTTGGTACCGTTTGGTACAACGCGGGCCTGGAACAACGCAGGTCTGGTACAACGAAGGTAACCGTTGACATTTAACAACCGCAGCTTTCAAGCGCCAGGGATCACGAGAAGATTCCTGGCGCTTGAAAGCGGCATTTTGATTAGGAGCTCATCATGGAGTTTGATATGGTTGATAACGCATCTTTAGGTACTGTCATCAAGGTCGTTGGCGTCGGCGGAGCCGGCGGCAATGCAGTGCAACACATGATCAACAAGGGGATGGCTGGCGTCGAATTCATCGCCGCCAACACCGATGCGCAGGCGCTGGCGACCTCGACTGCGGACAACATCATCCAGATCGGCGATACCGGCCTGGGCGCAGGAATGAAGCCCGACGTGGGTCGCCAATTGGCCGAGGAATCGCGCGGGCGCATCGAGGATGCGCTGCGCGGCGCGCACATGGTCTTCATCGCAGCGGGCATGGGCGGGGGCACCGGCACCGGCGCCGCACCGATCGTGGCCGAGATTGCCAAGAAAATGGGCGCCCTGACGGTCGCCGTCGTGTCCAAGCCATTCTCGTACGAAGGCCAGAAGTGCATGGATATCGCCGACGAAGGGCTGGAGCAATTGTCGCAGCACGTCGATTCCCTGATCATCATCCTGAATGAAAAGCTGGAAGAAATCTACGAAGATGAAAGCATGCTGGAGTGGATGCAGCACGCCGACGATGTGCTCAACAATGCGGTCGCCGGTATCGCCGAAATCATCAATGTGCCGGGCCATATCAACGTCGACTTCAATGACGTGAAAACGATCATGGGCGAGCAGGGCAAGGCCATGATGGGCACCGCCACCGCATCCGGCGTGGATCGCGCCCGCATCGCCGCCGAGCAGGCAGTCGCTTCGCCGCTGCTGGACGGCATCGATCTGTCCGGCGCGCGCGGTGTGCTGGTCAACGTGACAGCGAGCCGTGGTTTGAAGGGCAAGGAAATCAAGGAAGTCATGGCAGCCGTGCGCGCCTTCGCTGCGCCGGATGCGTCGATCGCGCAAGGAATTGCCTATGACGACGCGATGGGCGACGACATCCGCGTCACCGTCGTCGCCACCGGTCTGGGCCGCGCCAAAAAATCGATCCAGCTGGTGCCGCAGCAGATGTTGCGTACCGGCACCGGTCCGATGATGGCTTCTGGCACCGGCACTGCCACCGCCACTGGCAC
>CANFGA010000074.1 GCA_947446335.1 Oxalobacteraceae bacterium
ATACAGAAAATGAAAACCGATGCGCGGATCAGAGCCGATGCCGATCCGGATCTGTTCGATGTCGGCGCCGAGCTTGTCGGCCAGATTGGCCAGCTCATTCATGAACGAAATGCGCGTGGCCAGCATCGCATTGGCGGCGTACTTGGTCAGCTCGGCCGAGCGCACATCCATCACGATGACGCGGTCATGGTTGCGGATGAACGGGGCATACAATTCGCGCATCAACGCGATTGCGCGCTCATCCTCGGCGCCGATGACGACACGGTCGGGGCGCATGAAGTCGTCGATCGCCGCGCCTTCCTTCAAAAATTCCGGGTTCGACACGACAGAAAACGGCAGATCGATGCTGCGCGCGGCCAGTTGCGCTTGCAGCACCGCCTTGACCTTGTCGGCGGTGCCGACCGGCACCGTCGACTTGTCGATGACGACCTTGTATTCGGTCATGTACTTGCCGATGTTGGCGGCGGCGGCAGTCACATACTGCAGGTCGGCCGAGCCATCTTCGTCCGGCGGCGTGCCGACCGCGATGAATTGCAGCACGCCGAACGCGACGCTGTCTTCGATGCTGGTGGTGAAGCGCAGGCGACCGGCGGCGACATTGCGGCGCACGATCTCGAGCAAGCCTGGTTCATGGATAGGGATATTACCTTCGTTCAATATTCTGATCTTGTTTTCATCCAGGTCCAGACACAGCACGTCATTGCCCATTTCAGCGAGGCAAGTGCCAGTGACCAATCCGACATAGCCGGTGCCGATGACAGTAATTTTCATAATGTGATTCCATTCTCGATCGATGAGGGGGACAGGCTGACGCAGAAGGTCAGCCTTGTGTCAAAGCGTGATACTTCAGGACTTCGGCTTGCCGTAGTCCATGGGCATGAATTGCAACTGATCCCAAGGGAAGCCATCGAGCACCGCAGCAGAACTCTTGCCCTTGAACAGTGCAGGATAAGGATCGATCTTGCCGCGCGCAGCATAGGACTTTGGATTTTCCGCCCGCAGCGAAATCGCGCCAGCCTTGTCCCAGATCACGAAGCCATATTTTTGCGCGGCCTTCGCGATCGTCGTCGCCACCGGATGCAATTTCAATGCATCGACGTCGAGCTCAGGATTGAGGCGAAAGCGCAAGCCTTCGGGTATCCGGTTCGGCAGCTTTTTGGGATTGTAGCCATCGGAGCGATGCGCCGGCCACGACTTGATATTGAAATGCTCGGCATCGACCAGCGAAATGCCGATCGCATGGCGAATTTCGCCACGCTGCAATTCCTCGGCCGTGATCTGGCCGCCGATGAAAGGCAAACTGGTCGCGGTGGTGCCGTAATGCCCGGCAAACACGCCATCGCTCTTCGACGCATTTTGCAAGCGTCCGCCCCAGCATGCCTGCCAGCGGCCGTCGATCTTGCGCGCTTGCCAGAATTCCCAGAGGGTGTCGGTCGACGGTTGATAGAGCGTCATCTCGGAATCGGTGCCATCGGCTTCCTGGGCATGGGCCGGCATCGGAACCGCGGCCCATTGCTGCGCCAGGTTCTTGTCGCTGAAATTCTTTTTCTGGCAATCCCATTCAGTGACCCGGGTCACGGGCACATCGGGACCGACCACGTAGACCGGGCTGGCCCACGCCTTGGTATTGATGTTGACGGTGCCGTAATACGCCTTCTTCTGGCGCAGGAATTCACCAACAAAAGCCTTGTTGTTCGGATGCAGGGCGGCATCCTTCGGGATCGCGGCATACCAGAAGCTGTCGGCGGCAAATATTTTATCGGTCGGCAAGGCATCGGCTGCCCTGGCCGCCGGAATCGCAGCGGCAAACAGCGCCGCGATCAGACTCAGGCGCCAGATCCGGGAAAAGACAGGCGGCACAGTCATCGATACGCGCGCGGATGACCGCACGCCAGGGCGGCGTGTCGAATTCGTGGATGAAGTGGGGGCGGGTGAGGTCATGTTTCTCCTTGTTTCAATCGAACGTGGATGAAGGGCAACATCAAGGCTTGTCGCGGTGCGAACGCACCCATTCAACCTGACGTCGCACCAGAAATTTCAAATACAAAGGGATTTTTCGCAGCGCATAGACAGGCGCATAAGCCAGGTCGCCCAGGCTCAATATCGGGCGCCCGAAACGCGACCAGGCCAGCAGCACGGCACAACCCAGCAGCAGCGGATTGATGAGCGCCAGCAGCCACGGCATGGCGCTGTCCGCAAATGCCAACGGCAACAGGGCGAGAGCGCACAACGCCAGCGACAGCAAGACCAGCAAGGCCAGCGGCGGCACGCACATGTCGAGCGCCAGCGCCAGCAAGTCGCGGTTTTTGCTGCGCACGCTTTCCAGGATCAGGGCCGGGCCTTCCTTGACGATCATCGCCAGATGACCGTGCTCCCAGCGCGTGCGCTGCGACTGCGCGCCCTCGACATTGGCTGGAAAGACGCTGCTCACTTCGGCTTCCGGGCAAAACAGCGGCGCCCGGCCCTGGCGCGCACAATCGAGGCCCAGCTTCAAGTCTTCGACGATATGGCCGCTGGCCAGTTCGGCTTGCGCCATCAATGGCCATGGAAAGGCCATGCCGCTGCCCATCAATTGGCATGGCAAGCCCAGCCGTTGATAACCGAGCGCGCGCGCCCAGTTCTTTACCGCCCACGCAAATTCGGCGACCTTGCCCTTCAGGCTGGCGCCCGGTGGCGAGCGCATCAGATACAACGCTTGCACCGGCCGCGCACTGGCCAGGCTGAGCCGCGCCAAGCGGTCGAGCGCACCAGGTTCGAGCAGGCAATCGGCATCGATGACGATGACCACTTCAGGCGGCGCCAGCGCCAGATGGCGCACGCCAAAGTCGAGCGCATGGCTCTTGCCGCGCAGCACAGCATCGACGCGCGCAATCGCCTCGGCGCCGGCGGCAATCGCCACCGCGGCGGTATCGTCGCTGCAATTATCGGCCACCACCAGCACCCGGTCGCCGACCTGCAATTGGGTGCGGATCGATACCAAAGTGGCAACGATGCCCAGCGCTTCATCGTGCGCCGGCACCAGCACCGCGATCGATGGCCGGCGCCCGGTCGCTGGAACAGATTGCCGGGACCGGGCCATCAGCAGTTGCAGTACAAAGACCAGCGCCGGTACCGATAGCAGCAGCCACAACAACAAGAAGATTGCTTGCAGCAGCATCATCGGATTTTCTCCAGTGTGACGGAAGATGGCGCAGGTTCAGCTGCGGCGCTCGCCTGAAACAGCCGGGCCAGCTTGGCCGCTTCGACATCGACCGCATGGCGCTCCAGCACCCGTTGATGCCCCGCCTCGCCCATCGCTGCCAGCGTGGCCAGCGGCGTAGCCAGGAAGTCTTCCAGCGCCGCGGCCAGCGCATCGACATCGCCGGCTGGAAACAGCCAGCCGTTGCCATCCGCGCCTGGCAACACCAGTTCGGGGATGCCGGCCACGTAGGTGGTCAGCACCGGGCGGCGCAGCGCCAGCGCTTCCATGATGACAACCGGCAAGCCCTCTGCGAAGCTGGGCAATACCAGAGCGCGCGCGGCCAGAATTTCTGTGCGTACCTGGTCGCTGCTGATCCAGCCGGTGATGCGCACCCGGTCCTGCAAGCGGTGCTGCCCGATCAGGGACTCCAGTTCGGCGCGCATCTCGCCGTCGCCGGCCAGCACCAGGTCCAGTACCCGGCCTTTTTTCTGCAGCAAGGCGAGCGCCTCGATCAGCAGCAATTGTCCTTTCTGTTCGCACAAGCGGCCCACGCAAACGATGCGCGGGGCAGATGGAATCGGCACTGCAGCGCCGGCGTGAAACTCCGGCTCCAGAGCGCAATGGACGACCTGGACCTTGGGCCAGTCGGCGTAATCGATCCAGCGCATCAACTGGCTGCGCCCGAAGGAACTGATCGCCGCAACAAAAACCGAACGGCGCACCTTTTCCCTGATGTGCAAAAACTCGGGCTTGTCGAATTCTTCCGGTCCATGCACCGTGAAACTGAAGGGCGGGCCGCCCAGCGCGGTTGCCAGCAGCGCTACCTCGGCCGAATTGGTGCCGAAATGCGCATGCAGATGGCGCACGCCGAAGCGGGCCATCCAGGGCAGCATGCGGCTCGCTTCGGCTAGGTAAATCAAGTGGAACGGCCAGGGCCGGTCCGCGCGCCAGCCCATCTTCAAAGCCAGCACCAGCGCCTCCAGGAAGCGCCCGGGCGCGGCGATGAACATGCGCGCGGCAGCGACCAGCAAGCTCGCCATCCCGTCTTGCAGCACATAGCGGGTGCGCTCGCGTTCGCGCAAGTCATCGGCATCGACCAGTTCGCCGTCCCAGCCGCGGATCGCGATGCGCAAGACATCGAAACCCTGCCGCTCCAGGGCCAGAATTTCACGCCGGATGAAACTGTGGCTCACTTTGGGATATTGATTGACCAGATAGGCAATTTTCATTCGTTTCGATTGCTCCATAAAATAGTTCCTGCACCCCTGACCGTGCCTGCCATCGGACAAGCAGATTCGATGCGCACAGGGGATTTGCGAACCGATCGATCAGGTCCGAAGAATGATTCTGGCCGGCGCACCGACGGCGGTGGCGCCATCGGGAACATCGCACAACACCACCGACATCGCACCGATCTTGCAGCCGTTGCCAATCCGTATCCCGCCCAGCAATTGCGCATGGGCGCCCAGTTCGACATCGTCGCCCAGCACCGGTACCGGACCGCCCTCTTTCCGATTGCCGATCGTGACACCTTGCCTGAGGGTGCAGTTGGCGCCGATCCGGGTTTCCGGATGGATGAAGATGCCGCCGAAATGCCAGATCCGCAAACCAGGGCCGATCGCCACGGCCTTGGGCAAACTGATCCCGGTGACGGTCTCGACCAACCGGAACAGCAGCCAATAGAAGCTGGTGAGCACGCGCTTGACCAGGCCTGGCGCGCGTCGATCGACGCGCCGACCGAAGCGGTAAGTCCAGACCGCCCAGATCGATTGTTCCTGCAAAAAAGGCCGGCGCTGCGGATAGCGTGCGCGATCAAGCGCCCAATCGGGATCATGCGCCATCGGGTTCTCCTCGCTGCGCCGCAGTCGGCGCGGTGGAAGCCATGTTTGAATCGATGGTTGAAACGATCGTTGAAAATGAGGTCATCGAGCAGTCCCGGGTTGGATTGGAGGAATGCTGGCCTGCGATGCGGCGTGGACGACCGCGCAGCCGGAACCGACGATGAACCAGAAATACCAATTGAAGACCAGGTAAGACGCCATGTTGTCAGAGGCCGACACCAGCATGTATTGCAGCACCAGCGTCAGCAAAATGACGCCTCCCAGGCGGTTGATGCTCAGCAAGGCTTTGAGCCACCATGCCAGGCGGGCGAACAGCCACAGGTAGGCGGCGATGCCGAGCGCGCCCAGTTCGAACAGCCACTGCACATACAGGTTGTGGGCACCGAAATGGGTCTTGCCCGCCAGCGGGAAGAAGGTCGGCGAGTAATGCTGGAACGAATCGATGCCGTAGCCCAGCAGGTAATTGCCTGGTCGCATCCACTGCAAGCCCGATTCCCAGATGTAGACGCGCCAGGCGAACGAATTCAATTTGGCATATTGCACCACTTCATTGCCGGCGCCCAGGTCGAGCACACGCTCGCGCACGCTCGGAATGAGCAAGGCCAACAGCGGCGCCACCAGCAAGTAGAGCAGATAGCGGCGGTTGAACATCAAGCCGTAGGCGGCGAACAAGGACAGGCAGGCGATCCACGCGCTACGGGTCTGGGTCAGCACCAGCAGCGCCAGCATCAGGAAGGTGTAGCCGGTCAAGATCACCCGGTTGCGCGAAGACAAGTCATAGGTCGCGCTTTTCAGTACGTAAAAGCCGAGAGAGATGACCAGCGTCAGGTAGAAGGCGAAGATGTTCGGATGCGAAAAGGTGCTTTGCAGCCGGTCGCCGTGCGGGCCGCTGATGCCGCCGTGCAGCGCCATGTCAGCCAGCGCATACAGCGCCGGCAACACCGATGACCAGAGCACCAGGCGCACGCAGCGCTTGAAATCTTCCTGCGAACGCACCAGGTAAAAGGCGCTGACGAACATCGCAAAATAGGAAATTTGCCCGATGTAAGCGCGGATCGCGTCCGACTTGACCGGCGCAATCGCCACACTGACCAGCGCCACCAGCAGGAACGGCGCCCACATCGAAGCGAGTTTCTTGGGCAGCAAGCCGGGCTTTTCCGCCACCAGCAGCAGCGCGATCAGGATCACGAAGATGTTGATCAAGCCACCCACGCCGATCTGCATCGAACCCAGCGCAAAGCGGGTCGACTCGAAGAAGATGTCGCCGGACGAGCGCACCAGCAGGATCAGCAACAGCAGCAGCATGCGGCTGTACAGCATCAGCAATACCAGCAGCAGCAACACCGGCAAGGCCATCGCCTTGGCGACATTGTCATCCATCGCACCGACATAAGCCGGCAGCAGCGCGCCGATGCACAGCGCAAGGCCGACGATGACGGCGACCGTCCAGGCGTTGGTGGACGACGAGGTGACAGCGGAATGCATGGCTTTGATCCGATTCATTGTCACTCCCTCAGGCTTTCTGCAGTGCATGCATCTTGCGCCGCAGCAAGCGGCGCGCCGCGCGCAACATCAGGTGGACCGAGTCGCCCGCTTCGGCCAGCGACGGTCCGCAGCGCAAGCGCGTCCAGCCGCATGCCAGGGCGTTCGAAAAGCTGCCCGCTTCGGCGAATACGGTCATGAAAAAGCGGAAAGCGCGGCGCCGATAGGGGCGCGCCAGCGCGGCGTAGTCAGCCCGGTATTTGTCCAGGATGCGTTTGTGGCCCTGTACCACCGAGCGCGGATTGGTCGAAATGCGGACTTGGTCGAGCGTGCTTTGCAGATAGCGCACCGCATATTCGCGCAAACAATGGACGCCGGCGCGCCGGGTCAGGCGGATGAACAGATCCCAGTCCTGGCAGCTGCGAAACGCGACATCGAGCGCACCGACCTCGATCAAGAGTGCCTTGCGCACCACGACGTTGGAAAAGGAACCGATGAAATTGGAGACCAGCATTTCCTCGAAACACTGGCCGTCGATCTCCGGGTTGATGCGCAAGGTTTCCTTGCCATCGTCGTCGACGCAGGCGAGCCAGGTATAGCTCAAGCCGCAGTCTGGTCCGAGCCGCTGCAAGCTGACGATCTGCTTTTCCAGCTTGTCGGGCAACCAAAGGTCATCGCTGTCGAGAAAGGCGATGAATTCGCCGCGCGCGACCGCGATGCCGGTATTGCGCGCCACCGCCCCACCCTGATTGGTCTCGTGCAACAGATACTGTATGCGCGGATCGGCCACGCTGGCGACCTGCGCCTCGGTATCATCACCGGAGGCATCGTCGACGACGATGATCTCGAAGTCGCCAAAACTCTGGGCCAGCACGCTGCGCAAACAGGCAGCGATGCAATAGCCACGCTTGTAGGTGGGGATGATGACGCTCACGGTGGGATTCATCGATGCTCCTTGTTCTGTGTTGGCACTGCCAGCAAGCCCGACGGTTGCAGCGTCAGCGTCGATTGCTTTTTCAAGCTGCGCAGCAGCCACGACTTGACCGTGCGCACTTCGGCCGGGCGCACCGCGTGGCGCAGCGCATGGCGCAAAAAGCGCGCTGCCATCGCAACCGGCGCGCGGTTGGCGAGCACGTGGCGAAAAGACAGTTCGCGTGCCAGCTCGGCGCCGGGCGGCGCGATCCGGGTCAGCATCCGCTGCAGCACTGCGTACTCTTCGGAAAAATCCCCTTGCCCTTCGATCGCGAACAAGCGCTCGCCATGATTGCAAAACGGCGCCGGATCGAAGCGGGTTGCACCGTGCAGGATGGCCGCCGATTCGCTCAGGTAGCGCGAAATGTCGAGCGCCATCTGCATCTGGGCCTGGTGCTTGGTGGCGCCCACGTTGGCGCCATGCCAGCGGTACTGGATCAGCTTGCGATCGAGATTGATGCAAGGCGCGATCAAAGCCAGTTGACCGAACAGATAATAATCCTCGGCCAGACCCGGCACCTGCAGCCGGCGTTCCGGCGGCACCGCGCCGATGAAATCAATCCCGTAGCGGATCGCCGCCACACCGCGCTCTGCAGCGAGCTTGCGCAAACCCTCGAGGCGCATGCTTGCTGCCGGATGGCAGATCGGGGTGCGAAACAAGGCGGTGGCGGCGACGCCACCAGGCCCGGTCGGCATGTCGATCGCCCCTATCGTCTTGCCTTGCGCATCGATGACATCGCCGAGCGAGCCGACCACGACCAGTGCCGGGTCAGCCTCGAAGGCGCGCGCCAGCACTGCCATCCGATCCGGCAGCGACACGTCGTCGGCATCCTGGCGCAGCACGTACTGGCAATCGCACAGCGCCAGGCCGCAATTGAGCAAGCCCGACAAGCCCTCGGCATCGGGAAAGGCGCGCACGATGATGCGGGCGTCGCGCTTGGCATACCTGGCGGCCAATTCGGCGCTGCCGTCGATCGAGCCGTGATCGAGCACGATCAAGCGCCAATCCTTGAAGGTTTGTCCGACGATGCTATCGAGCGCCTCGGACAGGAAATCGATGCCATTTCTTACCGGCAGCAACACATCAAAAGTAGCCATTTATTTTTTTGCTTTCTTTTCAAAACCCAGGAATGAACGCAAGCTCAACAACTGGGGGCGCAGCAGCACCAGGCTGGCCAGCGCATAGACCACGGCGCCGCAGGCGACCAGGATCAAGAAGGCCAGCAGCGCATTCGGCACTGCCGCATTGATGGTGTCTTGCAGCGCCATCACGATAGCGGCCATCAGCACAGCGGCGCCGACGGCGGGCGCGATGCAGCGCAGCAGCGCGCCCAGCGTCACGTCGATCAGGCGGCCGCTGAAATACAGCGCCGGTATCGCATTGAGCATGTTGGCCACCAGATAGGCTGCCGTCACGCCGGTGATGCCCCAGCGCGCGCCGATGACGAAGGCGATCACTTGCAGCACGGCGCCGATGATACCCAGGCGCAGCATCAAGCCGGTGCTGCCCCGCGCCATCAGCACCGTGCCGGTAGTGCTCACCAGCGACTGGATGAAGCCGACCGGCGCCAGCCAGCCCAGGATCAATACCGAGGCTTGCCATTTGTCGCCCAGCAGCACTTGCACGAACGGCTCCCTGAGCGCAAACAAACCAGCCATCAACGGCGCCGTCAGGAAGGCGATGAAACCGACCGCCTTCAGGTACAGGGTCGCGATCTCGGCCACCTCGTCCGGATTGCCTTGCTTGCGGCTCATCACCGGATACAGCACGCGGGTGGCGACGAACGTCATGTTTTGCAGCGGAAACAGCATGATCCGGTAAGCCATCGAGTACACGCCCAGCGTGACCGTGCCCAGCAGACGGCCGATCACCATGCTGTCGGCATTGCGCGAAAAGTACAGCACGATGTTGAACAGCGAGAGGTTGCCGGAAAAGCGCGCGATCGACTTGAATTGCTGCGCGCTCCAGTGCCGACTGGGGCGAAAGCTCGAGCGCAGCACGATGATCAATGTCGATACCAGCGTCGAGACGATGATCTGGAACACCAGGCTGAGCACGCCGAAACCGCGCCAGGCCAGCAGCAGCGCAACCGCAAGGCCGGCCAACGCGGCGGCGATCTCGGCCAG
>CANFGA010000075.1 GCA_947446335.1 Oxalobacteraceae bacterium
CTCACTCAAAATACTGACAGGCCACTATTTTCATAGCGCCTCTTTCATTACTTCTTGTGAACATTTCATACTTTAAGTTTCATACCACCCAAGCGGCATGTGCACTTTCATCAAACGTCCACACTTATCGACTGTTGATTGTTAAAGAACTTGTTTGGTATTGCCTGCTGCATGTTGACAAAGCGTTTTGTTTGTCTGCAGCGAAGAAGAAAGAGTATGAAGCGTTTAGCTTGTTTCGTCAACTTCTATTTCTACAACTTCGTCGTTTTCGGCGACCCTTTTGTGCTGCGCTTTGCAGCGGCGCTCATTGGGGAGGCGAACTATAGCAAGATGCAGCGTTTCTGACAAGGTTTTTCCAGAAATGGCCCGGTTCCACTTGCCATGCGCACTACCCTGACGCAACGTCGGCCGTCTCGGGCCAGACGACAAAGGGATGGGGCGCTCGGCTTGAAGCCCGATTCTTGCACCTGCTTACCGCACCAAACGCACCAATCACAACGAGTCGATCCCGCATTGCGATTTCGCACCACGATGGATGAAATGCGCGGCGAACTGACCGACCCTGCGCCACCAAGGTGCATGTGCAACAAAAAAAGCCGTGATAACAGATCAAAATTGAGCGTTCTTGCTGGCACACATTTTGCACACAACCATGCTGCAGGTTAAGCGCTTTGGCATGTCAGCAGACAGGCAAAAATGGTTTGACTAGGAGTACTAGGGTTCCGGCTGTGTGGTCGCAAGTTCATGCAGTGTCTGGTCCGAGAGTGCTCCGGCCTCCACAAGAGGCTCCACGGAGGGATAAAAGCCCGGGAGAACGACGCATGCCGCGTCTTTTCCTGCCCCCATTCCTTTTACTCCTGGAGTCTTATCATGAGCGCATCATGCTTTTCCATACTTTCAACTGATTCCAACAAGCCACTGACACGCCTGCTGAAACCGCTGGCTGGCATCGCGCTGGCGCTCGCCACATGCGTCGCTTCTGCAGCGGGGCCGACAGCCATGAAAATTGGCACGGTAGTCTGGATCGGATACGGCCCTTTCTACGTTGCCGAGGCGCTCGATTTCTACAAGAAATACAACCTGAAGGTGTCGCTGCAAGTTTTTTCCGACCCGGCCCTGATTCCATCGGCACTGGCCAGCAATGCGATCGACGGCGCGATGCTCACCTATGATCAGGTCGTTGGCCAAGTCGCCAGGGGTCAGGCACAAAAAGTGGTGATGCCGATCGACTATTCCAATGGCGGCGACGCGATCGTGACCAATGCCAGCATCATGACAGTGGCGGACTTCAAGGGCAAAAAAATCGGCTTCAATCCGCTCTCACCGTCTGACGTCCTGCTCTCGTATGCGCTGAAAAAATCTGGCCTCTCAAACAAGGATATTACCGCCATCAACATGACACCTGAGGCTGTCCCCGCCGCCATGGCATCCGGACAGATGCCGATCGGCGTCACGTATGAGCCCGCGCTGTCGCAAATTCTGAACCAAGGCGGCGGAAAAAAATACAAGGTAATTTTCTCTTCCAAAGACGCTCCCGGCTTGATCGCCGATGTGCTGGTATTCAATGACAAGGCAATCAAAGCCAAGCCGAGTGAAATTGCCGGCATCATGAAAGCCTACCTCGACGGCATGGCTTACATGGCTGCCAAGCCGGAAGAGTCGGCCAAGATCATCGGCAAGTTCATGGGCGTCTCCGCCAAGGAAGTCAAGCAGCAACTCGCCGGCGTTCACAACCTCACGCTCGCCGAAATGCCCAATACATTCATCAAATCGAGCGCAACGACCTCGTATTTCGGCAGCGGTGCAGTGATTGGACAATTGCTCAAGGATAAAGGCGAGATCAAGGCGATTCCTGCAATCGAGTCCACCTTCGATGCCCAGTTCGTCGCCGCGCTGACCAAGAAGTAAGCCACCTCGCCTGCGTCGGAAGTTGCTGTTTTGCAGCTTGCGCAGCAGGCATGACGACCATCAAACCATCGAAAGCACACATGATTTCACGAACGTTCCGCTATCCGGACGGTGTTGCGCCCAATGTCGGCGCGCTGGCCTTCACGGTTCTTGGCTATCCGCTGGGCATCGCTCTGTTGACAGCGTCATCCTGGGCTGCCAATCTGCTCGGCTTTGTCATGGTCGTGATCACGCTGGTCTGGTCAGCCTATTTCATTCATGAGTTGGCGCACCAAGCCATTTTCAAGAGCGCAGCGGTGAACGCACGCTGGGGCACCCTGATGAGCTGGATCAATGGCAGTTGCTATGCGCGCTTCGACAACATGCGCCGCAAGCACATGCGCCACCATGTCGAGCGCGCCGATGTGATTACCTTTGACGCCAGGGGCGCACTGCTACGCGCTCCCGCCTGGCAACGCAACAGCGTGCTCGCACTCGAATGGGCCTATGTTCCGGCAGTGGAATTCATGATGCGCGTCTTCGTCGTGCTCAGACCTTTTCAGGCCGGCGGATCAACCACGGCGCGCATGCGCATCGTGGGGATCGCAGCGCTGCGCAGTGCCGGCTCGATTGCGCTGGGCATGGTCTCGTTGAAGGCGTTGGTATTGTATTTTGCCGCGTACATGACCTTCATCACGCTGCTGCGCTTCGCAGACTGTTTCCAGCATACCTACGACGCCTACCCTATCCTCGACGATACGCCGATTCCTGCTGACAAGGTGCGCGACCGCGCCTACGAGCAAGCCAATACCTACACCGACATCGTGGGCATGAACCATCCATGGCTGAACATGGTGTGGTTGAATTTTGGCTTTCACAATGCCCACCATGCGCGCCCCACCATGCCCTGGCACCGCCTGCCGGCCTACCATCGCGAGCTCTATGCCGACGGCGACGCCCAGGTGATCACGGTGCGTGAATTGTTGCGCAGCTTCCATATCAACCGCGTCAAGCGCGTTCTTTCAGCCGATGCCGGAGAGGTGGGCCCGGTCGGCAATACGAGACGCGCCGACGGTTTCCTCGGTGCGGTCGGGGTGTCTTTTTTGACGGCAGTCTGAACTCATTCATGACACCTCAACCATGACCCATCCCCGATGACTCCTCACCCATCACCCGGGCCATCGTCGCGCCTTGCGCTGTCGCTGCTGTTTTTTTCCGCCACGCTGTGGGGGCTGACCTGGTGGCCGGTCAAGCAGTTTGCCGAGGCCGGACTGTCGGGACCGTACCTGACCTTGTTCAGTTACGGACCGGTCGGCTTGTTCGGCATCTGGTTCCTGCTGCGCGAACGCGCCGCGTGGAGCGGACAAGGGTCCATGCTGTTGTTGCTCGCCGTCGTAGGCGGCTGGGCCAATACCGCATTCATCAGTGCCTTGCTGCAAGGCGAAGTCGTGCGCGTGATGTTGTTGTTTTACCTGTCCCCGGTCTGGTCGGTGCTCGGTGCGCGCCTGTTTCTGGGCGAAAAAATCAGTGGCAAACGCTCGCTCGCGGTGTGCCTGGCCTTGATCGGCCTCTGGTACGTCATCGGCGGCAGTGCCGCTTTCGAACAAGCACTCAATGCATCGGACTTGCTGGCCCTGTCCGCCGGCCTGGGCTTTGCCGGCAACAACCTCATTTCCCGGGCCACCCAGTCGGTGCCGATGACATCGAAGACCGTGGTCGTGTTCATCGGCTGCGGCGTGCTGTCGGCGACGACCGTGCTGTGGCAGGATACGCCCATGCCAACATTGTCAGCTCCGCTCAGCCTGGGGCTGCTTGCCTATGGCTTTGGCTGGATGGTGCTGGCTACTGCCACTTGGCAGTACGGCGTGACCCATCTCGAGACCGGACGCGCCGGCGTCATCCTGATCACCGAACTGGTCGTCGCCGTCGTCTCGGTCACCTGGTTCGGGCCGGAGCAGATGCTGCCACATATCTGGATTGGCGGCCTCTTCATTGCTGCCGCAGCCGTGATGGAAGCCATTGATCCTGGCCACGCCGGCAAGCCATCGATACAAAAATCACCACACATCACCATCAAGGAATCGCCATGAGCACCATCTGGATGAACCAACTGTCGTGGCTCGCTTATGCAGCGCGCTTGAAAAATGAAGTGAGTGCGCATGGCTGCGGCGATCCGGCATGAATTCCAGTAAAAAGACCAACGAGAGCAGGGAGATCAGGAGCAGCGCCTTGCTCGTCATCGACATGCAGCGCGATTTTCTCGATCCGCGCGGTTATGCCGCCCTGGCCGGCGTCGATGTGGAGCGCCTGCGATCGACCATCGCGCCGGTGCGGCAACTGCTGGCAGCGGCGCGCGAAAGCGGAATACGGATCATTTTCACCCGTGAAGGACACCGCCCGGACCTGGCCGACTGTCCACCGGCAAAACTGGCGCGCAGCCGCGCAGCCGGCGCCGAGATCGGCTCTGGCGGTCCGCTGGGGCGCTTGCTGGTGCGCGGCGAAATCGGTCATGACTTGATCGACGAAATGGATCTGGCCGCTGGCGAGATCGTGATCGACAAGCCCGGCTACAGCGCCTTCCATCAGACCGACCTCGATCAGATCTTGCGCAGCAATGCCATTGACACCCTGATCTTTTGCGGCGTCACGACCGAGGTCTGCGTGCACAGCAGCGTGCGCGCCGCTACCGACCTCGGCTATCACTGCATCACCGTCAGCGACGCCTGCGCAGCGTCCGAAGCGCAGCATCAGCAAGCGGCTTTGACCATGATCGCGGTCGAAGGCGGCCTGTTTGGCGCCGTGCAAGAGAGCGCCGCGCTGGTGGCGCGCATCCGCCATGACAGCCTCAAACAAGGAGATTGAACCATGAGAATTGAACCATGAGGATCAAGCCATGACCCAGGTGCGCAAGCTGTGGCCCCTGCTGAGCGCGACCCATCGCTATGACAAGTCGATCTCGACTTATCAACGCGGGCACGGCCAGCAGATCGAAGCTCCCATCTTGGCTTACCTGATCGAAACCAGCAATGGACGCATCCTGTACGACGTGGGCTGCGATCACGCAAAGATCGAGATGGCGGCAGAACGCGAGCGCTATTACAATGCGTCCGATTTTGCCTTCGGCGCCCCCGACATGCGCGCAGACCAAGCCATCCCGCACCACTTGGCCCGGCTGGGACTGTGCGCATCCGACGTCGATGTCATTTTCATCAGCCATCTGCACTTTGACCATGCCGGCGGCTTGAAACAATTGCGCCGCTGCGGCTGCGGCGCCGACATCCATGTGCAGCAAGATGAAATGGATGCCGCGCAGAGCGGCCTTGACCCTGCCGTCTTTGCCGATGACTTGCTCGACGATGCAGGCGGCGCAATCGAGTTCAAGCTGCACGCGGGCCAATACACGGTTGCTCCCGGCGTCGAAGCCATCGCCACGCCCGGCCACAGCGCCGGGCACATGTCGATGTGGATCGAACTGCCCAAAGGCCGCCCCATTCTGCTGGCCGGCGACGCGGCCGACTTGCAGGAAAACCTGGACCAGGAAATTGCCCCGGGCACGCTGTGGCAAGGCCGCGAAGATCAAGCCATCGCCAGCATCCGCAAGCTCAAGACCATCGCACAAGACACCTCGGCCTGGATCTGGCCCAACCACGACATGGCGTTTTATCGTAGCCTGCAACCTTTTCCGGATTCTTATGAGTGAGCCATCGTCTTTTGCCTGGCCCGACGCGGCGTATGCCGACCGCGACGCGGTACCGCCAGCGTATCAGGGCGTATGGATGCGCAGCTTGCTCGAGATGCCCGAGCAGTGCGACAGCACGACGTTCGTGCGCTGGATGCAATTGCGGCACTGGCATGCCGACTTGCGCATTCCGGCTGCAGCCTTGGGCGACAGGGTTGCGCTGCCGTTGGCGCAGTGCAGTGCGGCGCAACTTGCCTTGCTGGCGACGCAACAGGGTTTTTGCGGCATCACCAAGATAACAACGGAGGTGACGACAGCGGTGCCAACGCCGCTCGATAGCGCAATGAATGGCGCGGCAGGCGCGAGCAGCGACATCTGCACCTGGCACCGGCTGGTCGATTACCATCCGCCCGGACCTCAGGTCGATGCCGGTACGATGGCATTCGAAGACCCCGATTGCGTCATTGAAACAGGTATCCATGGACCGTATCGGGAACGCTGGCACCGCCTGCCCGGCTCGACCGGACGCGCGATTGCGTTGACCCAGCCGATGCGCGCCGATGCACTGGCCAGTGTCCGGCTTTTCATTGCAGGGAAATACATGATGCGGGTACAGCCGCGCCATCGGCACGGGCCGGATTTTGACATTTCATTCGGCGTCATCGAAGCTGGAATCTGGCATGTCGAGCACTCGACCATGCCGCAACATGAAGGCCAACGCATCGCGTTTTCAGTCATCCGCTCCGGCCCAGGCACGGCAACGGTGGTACAGAACGATGCTTGCAGCGAATGGGAAACGCTCGAATGGATGGAAGAATGACAGGGGCGAAACAGGGCACGACTATTTTTCATAATGTGCGGCAACGCACAGAAAATGCAACCGCAAAAAACTAAGATGGGTCTGTCTCCTTCGAAACACTCTTGTTTTGAACTTCATCCGCCCGTGTTGTTACCGGTGCGGATTTTTTTTGCCCGGACGCCGTGAAAATCTGCAGCGTCCGGCCAGGCTTGCGCTCTATCCTCGGACAGACAAGACTCAGGTGCTGCGCTGCGCCAGATAAGAGCGCCATCCGCCATGGTCGCTGATGTCTTGCGCGTCGTCGAGCGCGAACGATTCACAGACGAAACCCTTGACCCAGCGGCCATCGGCGACTTCGAGCGACCCGATTGCCAGCGGCGCCGGCACCTCGGCGACCAGTTCGCCGAAGCGGCGCAGCGGCAGTTCCCAGATCTCGATCTCGATGGCAACGCCATCCACGCCGGGTTTGCAGCGCTGCAAGCCTGGTTTGGCCGGCATCGTACCGGCCAATGCGTAAAGCCGGTAGCGTGGCGCAGTGCGGGTCGTTTCCATCTTGCGCGCACCGCGTTCGGTCAATTGCCAGTTCAGCGGCTGCCCTTGCAGATGGGCGCCGACCACCGCCAGTTGCACGGTCGGCTCGTTGAACGGCAGCGGCGCCAATGCGATTGCGGCGCTGGGTGTTGCCACCTCCCCTTCCAGCATCGCTTGCAAATCTTGCGCGGCAGAGGCAAGCAACAAATCGGTCCCACATGCGCCAACCAGCGTGATACCGGCCGGCAAGCCGTCACTGCGCGGCAGCATCGGAATCGACAGCGCGGCCATGTCGAAGAAATTGACGAAATTGGTGTAGTAGCCAAGCTTCGAATTGGCCAGCACCGGCTCGCGCTCCAGGTCAGCCAATGTCGGCATGGTCGGCGTCGTGGGCACCAGCAGAAAATCGTAGCCGGCCAGCTCCGCTTCGGCCTGGCGGCGCAGTTCAGCGAGGCGGTAGGCGCCGTTGAAAGCATCGACTGCGCTGTACTGCTCGCCTTGACCGATGATGCCTGCTACCACCGGGTTCATGTCGTCGCGCCGGGCTGCAAAGAAGTCGCCCACCGCCGCCAGGCGCTCGGCCACCCACGGTCCCTGATAAAGCAGCGCGGCAGCTTGAGCAAATGGCGTGTAATCGACGCTGCCGAACTGGCAGTTGCCTTGCGCGCGCAAGCGCTCGAGCGTGGCCGCAAACGCCTGCTCGGCGGCGGCGTCGCCGAAAAACTCCAGCTTGGCCGGTATCGCGATCCGATAGCCGCGCTGGCGCACACCAGTCATGGTTACCAACCGCGAGTAACTGTCTTCAGCATCATAACCAGCGGCAACATTAGTCACTTGCCAGGCGTCGGCTACCGTGCGCGCAAAGATCGATACGCAATCGAGCGTGCGGCAAGCGGGAAATACGCCGCGCGTGCTGAGCAAACCACGGGTCGGCTTCAAGCCGACGATGCCATTCAAGCCGGCCGGGACGCGCCCGGAACCGGCGGTATCGGTACCCAGCGCGAAACCGACCAGGCCCAGCGCGACCGCAACGGCCGAGCCTGAGCTTGAGCCGCCCGAGACATAGGCCGGGTCGATCGCGTTGCGCACCGCGCCGTACGGAGAACGGGTGCCGACCAGGCCAGTGGCAAACTGATCCAGGTTGGTTTTGCCGATCAGCAAAGCGCCAGCGGCTTGCAGCTTTTCAACGACAGTGGCCGATCTGGTCGGCTCGAATGCAAAAGCCGGGCATCCCGCCGTGGTCGGCAAGCCGAGCGCATCGATATTATCCTTGATCGCAAACGGCACACCGAACAGCGGCATGCGCGCCAGCACTGCCACGCCCTCTTGCTGCAGCAACCGATCGAGCCGGCGCGCCTGCTGCAGCAACTGTTCGCCATCGATGCGGCTGATCCACACTTCAGGACGATCGACGGCGAGGATGCGCGCCAGCACCAGTTCGATGCATCGACTCGGCAGCAGAGCGCCGCGCGCATACAATTGGTGCAAGTTGGCCAACGTCGGCAAGGCTGCGCCTAGAAGAAAATCGTGCTTGGTCATGACGTGCTTTCACAAAGGTAAGAAAACCGGATTCAAGCCAGGGCCCGAATCCGTTCGTTGATGGAGCAAGATCAAAAGCCGTGGCTCACTGAGATGAACAGCTTCTTGTACTGCCCGCAACGGCTGCTGCGTGCCACTGCTTCGGTTCTGCTTCTGCTGCTTTTCATGTGTCGCTCTGGTCTTGAAGGATCGCAATCGCTTGCCCGGCTGCCACCGGCGTGCCTTCGCCCACCAGCCATTCGACCAACGTGCCGGCCTGGGCCGCGCTGAGCGTGATTTCCATCTTCATCGATTCGAGGATCGCCACCTTGTCGCCGGCAGCGAGCACTTCGCCTGGCTGGGCGATCACTTTCCAGACGCTGCCGGGTATGTCGGCGCGCAAGAAGCGCTGCCCGGCCGGCAGTTCGGCTTGCAAGAGCGCATTGACGCCGGCCTCTTCGCTGACCCAGTGTGCTTGTCCATTGGCTTGCCAGGAATCGCGTTCGGCATCGAACGCATTCTGCTGACGCTGCTTGAAACTGGCGATCGGTGCCTGCTCGGCAGCAAGAAACTTGTTGTAGTCGGCCAGCGAGAACGTGCTCTCCTCGATCTTGACGTCGAAGCGCCCGAGCGGAAAATCCTGTCGATATTCGAGCAACTGCGCTTCGCTGACTTCATAAAACTTGATCTGGTCAAACAGGCGCAACAGCCATGGCTTGCCGTCGCGAAAGCTGGCAGTTTGCCGATCGCGATTCCACATTTGCACCGTGCGTCCGACAAACTGGTAACCGCCCGGCCCTTCCATCCCATACACGCACAGATAAGCGCCGCCGATGCCAACTGCGTTTTCCGGCGTCCAGGTGCGCGCCGGATTGTATTTCGTCGTCACCAGCCGATGCCGCGGATCGACCGGGGTTGCCACTGGCGCACCGAGGTAGACATCACCCAGCCCCAGCACCATGTAAGTGGCCTTGAACAAGACGTCGTACACTTCGCTGACCGAATCGAGGCCATTGATGCGCCGGATGAAGTCGATGTTGCTCGGGCACCAGGGAGCGCCGGGGCGCACCGTCGTTTCGTATTTTTCGATCGCCAGCCGGGTCTGGCTGTCATTCCAG
>CANFGA010000076.1 GCA_947446335.1 Oxalobacteraceae bacterium
GCGGCCACTTGCGTGTCGTCCTTCTCGACCCGATGTTCGATGCGGCCCAGTGCGTTCCACAAGTTGGCGTCAGTCTCGCGGTAAGCCAGTCCGGCTTGCATCCGGTCCAGGATGCGCGCGCCGCCCAGGCTGTTGCGCGTGGCCACCAGCGTGTTGCGTGCCAGCGCGGTCCAGTCGCTGCTCAATTTGGCCGCCAGGCCCAGCGTATGGAGCACGTTGTCGCCGCTGGCTGCATGCCGCAATTCAATCCGGGTCGATGCTTTCCATAACGCATTGGCGGTGTAATCGATGCCGAAGGTCAGCGCGGTGGCCTCGCCTGTGCCGCTGCCGTACAGCGTGCGTACGCGCTCGAAGCCGGTTGACAGTGCGACACCGTCGGCCACCCGCCAGGTGTTGCGCAAGCCGAGCGCTGCCTCGGTGTCGGCGCCGGCGATCGCGTCGCGGATCCGGTATTCGCTGAACACGTGGCCATCTTTCATGTAGTCGACATCGATCCCGGCCACCGTCGCGTTTTGTGATTGCGCCGCATCGAGCGCATAGGGTCCGCTCAGGCTGGAAATGAATTCGTGGCGCAGGTACAAGCGGCCGGCGCCGGCCAGTTGGTAATCGCCGCCCAGCGCGGCCACCTTGCGCGCGCTGTTGCTGACGTCCTGTTCATATTCGGCATACAGGCCCGCTTGCGGCAGGCCGGGCAATTGGCTGCTGACGCGCGCGCGCAGGCTGGTGTAGGGCGCCGGCGCTGGCAAGAGCGCGCTGGCGCTCCCGCCTGCTGCAGTCGCAGCTTGTACGCTCGCGCTGGCATGGCGCACGCCGGCCTCGATCTTCACAAAATCGCCGACGCTGCGCAGCACGCTGGCATAAGCGCCGTCGCGTCGTTCGTTGTTGATCAGGTCTTCGGTGCGCAGCGCCTCCATCTTTACCAGCGTTTTCGGATCGAGCCGGTACGTGAGCTTCAGGCTGTCCTCGGCGCGCCCGCGTGCCAGCACCGAGGCCGGATTGTCGAATGTTGCGTCGGTACGGCCGGCCTGGGCATTCACCTGCAGGTCGACGCCGTCGTGGCGTAACGCTATGCGTCTTGCATTGCCGGTGCCGCTTGACTGCTTGTCATTGCGCGCCAACTCGGCGCTGAGGTAAGTCTTCTCAGCCAATTTGATGCTGCCATTGATGCCTGCGAGCGTGACCGGATCCTGCGGATTGCTGTCGTGCACCGCGAGAGCGCCCACTTCGACCCGCTCTCCCAGCTTGACCTGGGTGTCAAAGCCGGCGACCCAGAATTGCCCGCCACCCTGGTCAACTTCGTAGGTCACGCGCAGCGATTGCAAATTGAAGTCCGGATCCAGGCTGGGCAGCGGCATTTTCAAAATCAGCTGGCCGCTGAGCGGCTCCATTTCATAATCGACGAAGCGCACAAGCAGCACGCTTTTCAGCACGATGGCGGGTTGGTTCCTGTCGCGCACCAGCAATTCGAGCTTTTCGCTATTGACGCGTGGATTTGGGCTCAGCAACAGGTAGGGGCCGGAAGTGCCGTTGGCGCGCAGTTCATCGATCACCTGGCGTGTGCTGTCGCGGCTGGCCCAGGCATTGGTCACCACACCGGGGGTCTCAAAGTGTTGCTTGATGCCGGTCAGCGAGCGGCTGTAATTGGCCAGTTTGCGCGCGTCACCATTGCCCACAGTCGTGTAGTCGCCGTACAGCAGATAGGATTTTCCGCTGTCGATGCGGACATAGAGCCGGGAAGTCGATTGGGCGTCAAAGCCGCGCACCGCAGAATCGCCGTAGACCGGATAGAACTCGTCGGGCGAAATGTCGCGGAACAGACGCTCTTGGGTCGCCTTGTCGGAATCATAGGCCAGCGTCAGCAGATAATCGCCCTTGACTCGTCCTTTCAAAAACAGCGCAGCCCTGGCACCGGCGCTGTTGCCGGTGGCGTTGCCGAATCTGGTCAACTCCTGCTCGAAGCTGTCTTGCTGGCGCACCGGCAGCAGCGCGCGGCTGTCGATCTGGCGCAAGTTGATGGTGCCTTCGATGACGCCGGCAGCGATCATCGGGCGCAGGTCGGGCAGGAAGTCGAGCGGTTTTTCGATCTTCATCGGGCCGCTTGAAGCGCGTATCAGCGCTGTGCCCGGCGTATCTGGCGCAAGCAACATGAATTCGCCGCGCCCGCCTTCGACGAACACTTGCAGGCCGGGTTCGCGCGGATCCAGGTCGTCTGCCAGCCAGCGCCCGCTGGACGCCTCCAGCGTGATCGGCGTGCGCACCGTCACCGGTACGCCATGGCGGTCGCTGAGCTTGACGATGATGCGGGCCTGGTCGCGACCGTCCGCGATGGCGGCCGAAGGCAGCAGCAATTCCAGCCGGTCCAGACTGTCGGGTGCGATCACCGTGATGCTGGCACTGCCGCGCAGGTTGCCGAACTGGTCATGCTGGCGCGCGAGCAGCACGTTGGGGCCTGGCTTGAGCGCAACGCCGATATATTCCCAGGCTTGCAGCTGTTTGTCTGGCAGCACGCTCTTCTTGCCGATGCGCGACGCCGGCACGGCCTCGCCATTGACGCTCAAGTCGAACAGCGCATCCAGAGTACCCTTGATGCGCACGCTGCTCTGGGCGATCGGCAGCACCTGGCCGTCTTCCAGGCCGATGAAGCCGAAGCGGTTCTCCAGCGTCGGCAGCAAGTCTTCCAATGACGTAGTTGTGCTCTGCAGAGTGCCTGGTTGATCCTTGTTCGCAAGCGCGTCGGCAGTTGCACTCGGCCCGGCTTTCACATTGAGCCCGAGAGGTGTTGCCAGTGCGGGTACCAAAGGCGTGAAGCCGGACTGCGCCAGATTGCCAAGATTTCCAATCGTGCCGCTGGCCGGCTGTGCCTTGATATCGCCGGGCGGGCGGATCTGGACGTCGGCTTCGAGTCTTTGTTTCAACGTGCGCTGCGATTCGGTGGCCCCCGACAGCGCTTTGCTGCGGCGCGCGGTCACTTCGTCGTTGACCTGCGGGCTGCACGATGCGATGGCAAAGTCGGCCTTCATCAGCTCGCCGTTCTTCAGATCGACGAACACGCTGCCCGGATCGCCCGCGTTGCGGTTCGACAAGACGCTCGGTTGTGCGCCTGGCGGCAAGCTGGTCTGATCCAGTTTCAACACATGGGTACGCGGCGCGATGCCGTAAAAACTGTATTTTCCCTCACTGTCGGAGATCGCATAGGTACCATCCTCCAGATAGACGCGTACCTCCGGGATGCCGGCCTCTGCAAGGTCTTGCACGCGGTTGCCGTTGCAATCCTGATATATTTTGCCGATGATGAAACCACGGTCGCTGAAGACGCCGCCTTGCACAACGACCTTGACGCTGGCCAGATTGGATGTCGCAGCGCCGCTGCTGGCGCTGGCGCGATTGGTGGCGTCGCCTTGCAAAGCGCCCGGTCCGATGTGCACGCGATAAGTCAGCGTGGTCACGGCTGCCGGGATCAAAGCGCCGATGTTGAATGCCAGGCGCGAGCCTGTGCTGCCGACCGGATCTGCTGCGGCCAGGCCGTTGATGCGCACGCTGCCGCGTTGAAATGCAAAGCCGGCCGGCAAACTGTCGGTGACCAGCACGCCGGACTCGCCGCTGCTGCCGATATTGTTCGCATCGTTGTTGCGCACCTTGATCATGTAATCGAGAAAATCGGCGATTTCGACGGTGCTGCGCGAGGCCGTTTTTTCGACGAACAGGCTGGTGTGCTTGAGCGGATCGAGCGGCACGTCCATCTTGACCGGGCCAGTGGCGAGCGTGATGCTGAAATTGTTGCCGTAAGAGCCGCCACGGGTCGGTCCGGTGGTAACCATGGTTCGGTTAAGCTGCATCTGGCCCGCTGCCACCGTCGACGGAAAAACGAACAAGGCCGGCGCTGCCAGCACCAGACAATAGTGGCCGTCATCGGTCAGCTCGAATTCATATTTTCCATCGGCGCCGGTGGTCACGCTGCTGGGCGCCGGTTCGATCACGCCATTGACCAGGCGCCTTACGCCAGCCTTGGTCGCGCTGCAGCCGCCGTTGCCGTCGCCAAGCACGAGCGATACGGTGGCGCCGCCGATCGGTGCATTGTTGCTGCTGTCGAACACGGTGCCCGATGGGTCGATCAGTGTCATCGTGGTCACGATGCTGGTACCGCAACCTTGCAGTTCGATATGGATCTGATCGCCGCTGGCCAGATCGAGCACGCTGTCGTTAGCCACCGCCTGCGTGCCAGCCAGCACTCGGGTGACCACCGGTGCAACAATGAACAGTCCGGTATTGAGCCCGGTTTCGGTCGCCGCATAGCTTTCCGATTCGCCGCGCGGCCCGGTAATGACAACGCTGCGCTGCTCGGCCACGCTGGCACTGGCGTTGCAGGCGGACGCGTCGGCGCGCAGATAGAGCGGCGTGCCCAGCCTGGCGTAGCTGGTGGTCTGGCGATAGTCTGCTGCGGTGTAATTTTGTATCATCCCGGCCAATGGTGTAATGCTGACCAATGCTGCGTTCGAATCCACCACCTGGACTGGTGCAGCACCATTATTACTATAATAAACGTGGCCGGTATTGCTGATGCTGCCGCTGCCATTGCTGGCCGCATTGGCATGCAGCGTGATCCGAAACGACAGCGTGCTGCTTGCCGCCGGCGCCAGCGCAGTCAACGCGTAGGCAATTGCATCGACGTTCGCCAAGTCAGGCGGTGGCACGCTGGCATACGCATGTTCGGCCGTACCCGCCATGTGATATAGCGCGAGCGCGCCAGCTGGCAGCGGCGTGACGATGGCGGCCAATATCGTGTTGGCGGGAATCGCATCGCGCACCAGCACCGGCGCTGCGGCCACGCCATCGATTGCGATGGGCTGACCGCGCAGTGCGGGACTGCTGCCGTCATTGCGTGCGATGAGTGTATAGGCGATCGTGTCGCCGCCTTGCGCGCTGGTCTGGGACACTGACTTGCTCAACGTCAGCAGCGCGCCGCGGCCCAGAGTCACGCTGTCGGTCAGTGCATTCTGTGTGACTGCGTTGGCGTTGGCACCGACGCTGGTGCGCGCCGGATTCTGGGTGCTGCTGGCATCGATGCGCAAGCGGGCAGCGGCAATGGCGCCGCTGGCACTGCTGATACCAGCGGGCACTTGCGCCGCGACGACGAAGCGAAAGGTCGCTTGCGGACCCAGGTCGGTGCTGCTGCTGAGCGCGATATTGTTATCGGGCTGACCGTCGCCGTTGGCATCGGCAAAAATTTGCAGCGATGAAAAAACGAAGTCGCCGGGCAATTGCGTGGCCGCCAGCGTGAAACGGTCGTTACCGTTGCCGGTATTGAGCAGCAGATGGGAAAAATAGACGGTGCTTGAGGGCAGTGCGGTGGCACTGGAATTGGCAGAGAGCGTAAAACCGGCCGTTTGACCGACGCTCACTTGCACGATGTTGGATGCGGACGGAACGTGGCCGCCGTTGACATTGGGGGAGATGGCACTGGCCTGATTGTTGATGATGGTGCCGGGAACGGGCGTCACCGGTGCTGCCGCCGCCATGCACGCTGCTGCAAAGGCGAGCCAGACCAGCTTGCGCAGCAGCCTGGCGAATGGGCGTATTGCTGCTGCTTGCATCGTACTACTCATCGATATTGACACAATGGTTGCAGCACACCGGGCCGGAAGAAATTCTCCGGCCCGCTGCAAGCTGGCAGCAGCAATCCTTCAGAGCGCGCCTATGGATTGATCTGGACGCAAAATGCCAGCTGAAACAATGCACCCGAGGCCAGCGTGGCTGCCGTTGCGGTCACGTAGCCGGTGCTGCCAGCGGTCGTTGCCGAGCCGCCCGTGGTAGCACCGTTAGTGGCCGCCGGTGCGCCACAAGCAAGATGGAGCGTGGTATTGGCCGGCACAATGTCGCTGACGATCACGGTGCTGATGGCCGCTGCGGTCGTGTTGGTCGCTGTGATGCGATAGCCGATGCACTGGCCCGGCGCGGTTGCCGTGCCGGCAGCGATGGCGGCATTCGAGTAACTGGCATTGACCGGGGTTACAGCGCAACCGAGCGCCTGTTGTTCCTTCAGCAGCAGCAAGCCGTCGGTGACCGTTGTCGTGTCGTTGGCTGACACGGTCAAGGCGCCGGTGTTGTACGTCGCGGTCACGGTGGAGACGTCGGCCGGGCTGGTCGAGGTCGCGCTGCCGGGGGCAAATACGCGCACAAACAGCGTCACGCTGGCATTGGCAGCGAGCGGATAGCTCGTTGCGCTGGTGACGAGCGTGTCGGTACCGACGGTCAGCACGTTGTCGCCGGGGGCGCCGGCGTCAATGTAGAGCGCCGAAGTCCAGCCCGCAGCCGTCTGGCTGTCAGTCAGAAAGCCCGGGAAAGTCACGGCTTCGGAACCGTTACCGTTGTTGCTCATCTTGTGCGTGTACGTCACTGCACCGCCTGGAAAGGTTTGCTGGGCGCCGTTCGGGGTCAGGCTCAGGCTGTGCAATGCGAGCACGGTGACCTTGTCGACGATCGAGTCGAACGTGCTGGAATTGACGGCAGACTGCGCCTTGAAGGTGAAGTTGTAGTCGCCTATCCCTGCATTGCCGGTATTTGTCGCCGGCACGTTGACGACCGCGCACACGGCCTGATTGCCGGCGGCGGCAATCGTGCTGGTGCTGGTGATGGCAGCGGCACCGACCGTGCAATCGGCAGCGAAAGTCACGGTCCAACCGGTCGGCAGTGACGATGTCAGCGACAGCGAGTAGGAATCGGCGACCGGGCTGGTGTTATTGACCACCAACGCGAACCTGGTCTGGGTCGTCGTCGTGCTGTTGGGCGTGACGCTGTTGGTCAGTATCACGGTACCGCTATCGGCACCGGTACCCAGCGCAGCGCCGTTGGTCAGGTCGACCGAGTTGGCGCTGATGGCGGTCAAGGTATTGTCGACCGTGTCGCTCTTGGTCGGGTCAAACACCGAGGTCGCGCTCAGGCGCTGCGTGTACGGGCCGCTGGCAGCCGGTGTGCTCGACGGCAGGTAAGCCTTGATGACAACCACAAACGAGGCACCCGATGCCAGCGGGCCGGTGTCGGGTACACCGTCGCCATTACTGTCGAGTAACGATGTGACGCCATCGCTGCGAAACATCGCGAACGTGGTGCCGGCCGGGAAGGCATTGATGCTCGACAGCGTCAGATTGAACGTGTCTGTGCCATTGCCGGTGTTCCAGACATAGTCGGTGAAGGTCAGTGTCGCACCCTGGCCTGCGCTGGCGATAGCGGCGGGCGTGCTGTCGGCACTCGTCACAGCATTTCCGCTGGCTACGACAGAGGCGCTCTGGCGCACCGCATAGGTCACGGCGTTGGTGTTCGACGATGTCGTCTGTGTATCGGTCTTGTAGCTTGCGGTATTGGTTGTCGCTGCGGCATTGGCTGGCGTGGTCGGCGCAGTTGCATTGATCGTTACGTCGAATTTCAGCGTGCCGGAAGCGCCCGCAGCGAGCGTCGCTACCGTAGCGGTGATCGTGCTACCGGAGGAAGAGTAAGTGATGCCGGCAGGATTGCCGGCGCCGTTGTCGGACAGGTTGACCGTGGTGCTGTTCCATTTTCCTGTGCCTGGCGCATAGGTCATGCCGCTCGGCAGGACGTCGGTCAGGATCAGGTTGCTGGCGCCGAGCGTGCCCGAGTTGGTGAACGACAGCGTGACTGCGACAGTCTGTCCGGTCGCGCCCGATGTCAGGCTCAGCGACTTGTTGACATTGACGACCGAATTGGCGAATGTCGTGGTGTCGGTGTTCGTTTTTGTGTTGCTGGTGGGATCAGTATCGGTGCCAGTTGCGCCGACGATGATCGTGCCGGTCGTGCCAGATGTTGCGCCCGATGGCGCCACGCCGGCCACCACGAAGCTGAACGCGCCGCCTGCGGTCAACGCGCCGGTCGACGTGATCGGCGTGAAGTTGTCAGGCACGCCGTCGCTATTGGCATCGATGTAATACACCAGGCCCGTTTGCGCGATGCCGCCGGCCGTTGGTACGGTCAGCGCATAGGTATCGGTGCCGTTACCGGTATTGGTGATCGTGTGCGGAAAGTAAACGGTCTGTCCCGGCGCGGCCGTCTTGGCACCGTTCGCATTCAACGTGAAGCTCTTCACTTGCGAGACCGTGGTTTGCACGACGTTCGACGATGTGTTGCGTGAAGTACCGGTGCTGTCGAGGTATTGGGCGGTGGCCTGGTTGCCGATGACGGTGCCGGCGGTGGCCGTGGCGGCCACTGCATGCGGCGCGGCGCCCAGTGCCAGCAGCATGAATAGCAAGATGATCGGCAGCATGAGTGCCGCCGCCATCCTGTGTCTGAGCAAGGTCAGACCTCGTGTTGCAAAACTGTTCATTGTTGATATCCTTTGTTTTTTTCGTCAGCGGGAGTCCGACTGACACAGTGCTGCCGTGATCACCAACCTGAGCGCTTCGGCATGCCGGGTTGGTCTTGTTGTCAATCTATTTATTGGCCAGCGTCGCGCCAGGTGCGCCATCGTTTGCAAGCTTGACGCGCGTGGTGTATCGCCGATTCTTGCCAGGAGCAAGGTCGAGTCCGGCCCAGCGCAGAAAACGATAATTTGCATAAGGCACAGGCTGATCGATCACCTTGCCGTCCGCCTGTTTGACCTTGCGCATCAATGGCAGCGGCGCGTAGGCGATGCCGTCGACGCTGGCCAAACTGGCCACCGGATTGGCCGAGTTGGGAATGTACTCGGTGCCGGTCGGCAGCGGCAGCGTGACGACCAGGCTACGCGCCGCACTCTTGCCCTGATTTTTGTAATCGACGACATATTCCAGCACGTCGCCCGGCTTGGCCGATGCCGCCGGTCCTGCCATTTCCTTGCCTTCGGCCTGGTTGGTGATGCGCTGTACCGACAGCGTGCTGACCACCTCCGCGCTGCTCTGTGCCAGCGCGGCGTGCGAGACAACAATCATCATCAGCGCAGGTAACATCCTGAAATTGGTGTGCATTCGACTTGCTCCAGTCATACTGGGCCGCGTACGGTCCAAAAAAGGTAAAGATAAAGGTAGCCCACGCTGCAGCACCAAGAAGGTGCACAGCTGACTGTTCTGTTGTATTTTCAGCGGAGGGAGGCTGTGTTGCTGTGATCGTTGAATCCGGCGGATTCTTTTTTTGATCTGAGTGATGTCGTCTAAACATGTCAACGTAGCATCATTGCTTTTTTGCATGTCTTGATGCAAGGCCTGTAACAATGGTTATTGACTAATATCAACCTCCAGCGTGATCTGGCACAGTGAGCCTTGCTGCACGACGCGGTCGAATTTCAAGCGAGAGAGAAGGATCAGGCAGTCCCTGGGATACCGTTCGGATGCGTGCATGAATTAGTAATAGCGTTGTTTTTCATACCGAAACTGGCATGACAATGCAGATCGCAAGAAAAACGAGCGTTTATCTTGCAGTCAATTA
>CANFGA010000077.1 GCA_947446335.1 Oxalobacteraceae bacterium
GGCGAGCGAAATGGCCGCACCTTCCAATTCTCGATGGCGAAGCGTCCGCTCAACGATTGGACTGCAGCCGATTCGAGCGCGTCTTCATCTGTCATCGGCGGCAACAGGCCGCCGAAACGCGATGCCAGCATCGTCTTGCCCGATCCTGGCGGGCCGATCAATAAGACGCTGTGATTTCCTGCCGCCGCCACTTCGAGCGCGCGCTTGGCTTGCAACTGCCCTTTGACGTCGGCAAAATCGGGATAGCTTGGCAATGCTTGCGCCATGCTTGCAATGTGGCGCTTCAGCATCGCTTGCGGGTCCGATGCGTTGAAGTGGGCGCACACTTGCAGCAGGGAACTGGCAGGAAAAATGATGGCTTCCTTGACCAGTGCGGCTTCGTCTGCGTTGTCCTGCGGAACGATGAAGGTGCGTCTGGCGCCGTTGCGCTGCATCGCAAAGGTCATCGCCAGCGCTCCCCGAATCGGACGCAACTGGCCCGACAGCGACAATTCACCGGCGAATTCGTAGCGCTCGAATTGTTCCCCTGGAATTTGGCCCGACGCCGCCAGTATGCCCAGCGCAATGGGCAAGTCGAAGCGGCCCGATTCCTTGGGCAGGTCGGCTGGAGCCAGATTGACCGTGATGCGTCTGGGCGGCATTTCGAAGCCGGCATTTTGCAGCGCTGCGCGCACGCGATCCCTCGATTCCTTGACTTCGGTATCGGGCAGGCCGACGATGGTCAGACCGGGCAAGCCATTGGCAAGGTGCACCTCAACGCTCACTTCCGGTGCTTCCATGCCTGCCAGCGCGCGGCTCCTGAGGACGGCCAGGCTCATGAGTGTGCCTCGGATTGAGATCGGTTGGAGCGGCATCGCAGCCGCCTGCATCGGACCAGCTTAGGCGCTAAGCTTTCGATCCTCCTTAACGCGGAACATATCTTTACCGGAAACTGTCGTCGCTGATATCGGCGATGCTCAAGAGTCTTGCGCGGACCGGGTCAGACTGGACAGCAACGCCAGTTGTTCCTTCTGCATGGTCAGCAACTCATTCCATTGATCTTGCCTCAAGGCATCTAGCTTTTCGTGCAGCAGCATGATTTCGAGTTCAGCCTTCAGGTTCACTTCATAGTCATGCCCGGCGTCGATCCGGTCTTTTTCTGCGTGGCGGTTCTGCGACATCAGGATGATCGGGGCTTGTATCGAGGCTAGCATCGATAGAAACAGGTTCAGCAAAATATACGGATAACCATCAAAGCGGTAGCCCGCCAGAATGAATGAATTGAGCACGACCCATCCGACCATGATGGCGGCAAAGATGCCGATGAAGGTCCAGGAACCACCAAAGTGGGCCACCGCGTCGGCTGCGCGCTGGCCCCGGGTTATTTTTTCATCGGGCGCGCTGTTGGTGTTTCTGGCGATATGCTTGCGACCGGCGATATGGCGCACGACTTTTTTGGTGCGCTGGTCCAGCGCCGCATAAGGCATGCCCAGCAGTGTTTCAGCGACGTCGTTGAGTTTTTGCATGAAGCTCCAATATGTACCCGGGTTTCAGCACCTGCATGGCTTGACCCGGGAACCGGGGATCAGGGTGCGCTGTTCAGGCGCGCTTCAAGTTCGGCAACGCGGTGCTCCAATGCTTCGAGTTTGCTGCGGGTCTTGGCCAGCACCTGAGTTTGAACATCGAATTCTTCGCGCGTGACCAGATCGAGCTTGGAAAAGCCCTGCGTCATCATCGACTTGACGTTCTTTTCGATATCCTTTGCCGGTGAATTTTCAATCACTTTGTTGATTTTGCTCTGTACATCGTTAAAAAAATTATTCATCTTGATTCCCGGTGGAGGTTGATGTGAATTGATTGCACTTAAATAGTGCAATATGGCTTTAATTTGGTGCGTTTTTCAAAAAATACATCTATCCTGAGCGCTCAGTTTTGACAATGCAGTCTGTACGGTGTGTCACACACAGCAAAAATGTGCACCCGAGTTGCCAGCGTCAGCTGGCACACATTCTGCTAATGGGTAAGCAAGCGCCGTTTGACTTCTAGTGCAGATTTTAAACCGCAACCGCTATAGAAGTTCAACCCAAAGGGAATCACGATGAAAAAACTGACCACAAACCTGAAACTTGCTGCTGCGATGACGCTGGCCTTGGCCACTCTGGGCGCAGGTACCGTGCACGCGCAAGACGCAGCTGCCGTTGCGGCGCCGGAGCATGCCATCAGCTACAACGTGGCCGTGGTGTCGGATTACCGTTTCCGCGGTATTTCCCAGTCGCGCATGGATCCGGCGCTGCAAGGCGGAGCCGATTATACCCACACGCCTACCGGTTTATATGCAGGAACCTGGCTCTCCACCATGAAGTGGGTCAATGATGCGGGCGGCAGCGGCGACATTGAATTGGATGTTTACGGCGGCAAGCGCGGCGAGATCGTCAAGGATGTCAGCTACGATGTCGGCGGCATTTACTATGCCTATCCTTCGAATGGCTTGTCTACCAACGCCAACTCGTTCGAACTCTACGGCCAACTCGGCTACGGTCCGGCTTACATCAAGTATTCGCACGCGACGACCAATTTGTTCGGTACTCCCAACAGCAAAAACAGCGGCTATGTCGATGTCGGCGTCAATTACGATGTCTACGACGGCTACACGCTGAACCTGCATGCCGGTCATCAGAGCGTGAAAAACAATAGTGATTTTAGCTATAACGATTACAAGATCGGCGTGACCAAGGACTTCGGCATCGTCACCGTTGCACTGGCTGCAATCAAGGCCGATGTTCCGGTTTATTTCGGCACCGGTGGAAAAGACATGGCCAAGACCGGTGTTCTTCTGACCGTTTCCAAAACTTTTTAAGCGAGTTCATCATGAAAATGATCACTGCCATCATCAAGCCGTTCAAACTCGACGAAGTGCGTGAAGCCTTGTCGGCAATTAATGTGCAAGGCATTACCGTCACCGAAGTGAAGGGTTTTGGCCGTCAAAAAGGACATACCGAACTGTATCGCGGCGCCGAGTATGTCGTCGACTTCTTGCCAAAGACCAAAATCGAGGCTGCAGTGGAAGACTCCATCGTCGACCAGGCGATCGAGGCGATCGAACTCGCTGCCCGCACCGGCAAGATCGGTGACGGCAAGATCTTTGTCTACAACCTGGAACAAGTTGTCCGTATTCGCACCGGCGAAACCGGCAACGAAGCACTTTAAGGGGAATCTGGATGAACAAAAATATAAGAAAATGGCTGGCCGGGGCAGCCGTATTGCTGGCGTTCGGCGTTGCCGCGCCTGTCTTTGCAGCCGATGAAGCAGCGCCTGCCACATCGGCCGTCGTGGTGCAGTCGATCGCTGCTCCTGAATCAGCGGTGATCGCGGTCGTGGCGGCGCCAGTGGAAGCTGCACCCGTTGCCGCAGCTGCGGCGCCGGTGCCCAACAAGGGCGATACTGCCTGGATGATGGTATCCACGATCCTCGTCGTCATGATGGTGATCCCTGGCCTGGCGCTGTTTTACGGCGGTCTGGTGCGCTCGAAAAACATGCTGTCGGTGCTGCTGCAGACGTTCATGATCTTTTCGGTCATCATCGTCCTGTGGTGCATCTATGGTTATTCGATTGCATTCACCGAAGGCGGATCCTTCTTCGGTGGCTTCGATCGTCTGTTTCTGAACGGCATCTGGAATCCGGTGACAGCGACCTTCTCGGTCGCGGCGACCTTCAGCAAGGGTGTCGTGATTCCGGAATTCATCTATGTCGCATTCCAGGGCACGTTTGCCGCCATCACTTGCGCGTTGATCATCGGCGCCTTTGCCGAGCGCGTCAAATTCGTCGCGGTGCTGGCCTTTGTGGTGCTGTGGTTCACGTTCTCGTATCTGCCGGTCGCGCACATGGTCTGGTTCTGGACCGGTCCCGATGCGATCAAGGATGCTGCGACTTTGGCTGCCGAGAGCGCCAAGGCTGGCTGGCTCTGGCAACACGGTGCGCTCGACTTCGCCGGCGGCACCGTGGTGCATATCAATGCCGCGATCGCTGGCCTGGTAGGCGCGATCATGATCGGCAAGCGCGTCGGTTATGGCCGTGAATCGATGGCGCCGCACTCGATGACGATGACGATGATCGGTGCCTCGATGTTGTGGGTGGGCTGGTTCGGTTTCAACGCCGGTTCGGCACTGGAAGCGGGCGACATCGCTGCGCTGGCATTCATCAATACCTTGCTCGCTACTGCAGCGGCGACCGTATCGTGGGTATTTGGCGAGTGGATCACCAAGGGCAAGCCATCGATGCTGGGCGGCGCCTCCGGTGCTGTTGCAGGCCTGGTCGCCATCACACCGGCAGCCGGTTTCGTCGGTCCGATGGGCGGTCTGGTGATCGGATTGCTCTCCGGTATCGTCTGCCTGTGGGGTGTGAATGGTTTGAAGCGCTTGATCGGCGCTGATGATGCACTCGACGTGTTCGGCGTGCATGGCGTCGGCGGTATCCTGGGCGCCTTGCTGACTGGCGTGTTCGCTGCGCCTCAGTTGGGTGGTCAGGGCATCTTCGACTATGTGACCAACAAGATCTCGACCGATGTGTATTCGATCGGTGGCCAGGTCTGGATCCAGGCTCAGGCGGTCGGTACCACGATCATTTGGTCAGCGGTAGTGTCCGTGATCGCTTACAAGCTGGTGGATCTGGTGATCGGCCTGCGGGTACCGGAAGAAGAAGAGCGTGAAGGTCTCGACATCACCAGCCATGGCGAGTCGGCTTACCATTCCTGATCGTCTTTGCAAAGTTTGATGCTGCAGCATGAAGGCGCCCCAAGCGGGGCGCCTTTTTTATTTGGTGCAAAAGATCGGACTTGTAACGCAGACTTGCAAATGAGGCCTTTAAAACACATAAATTGCCCCGATCTGCCATTATTAAGCTATCACGCCCGGCTTCATCAGCGGGGCGCCTTGATCGCGGCAGATAATTTAAGGAATACCATGGTGCCCCACATCGACACGGTCCTGACTGGACCGCTGCTAGAGCTGGAAAAAAAAGTATTGGCGGCAACGCCAGCCATCGAACGCTGGTTCAGGATGGAGTGGCAGGAGCATACGCCACCGTTTTATTGTTCGGTCGACTTGCGCAATGCCGGCTACAAACTGGCGCCGGTCGATACCAATTTGTTTCCGGGTGGATTTAATCATCTGGCTACCGAGATGCTGCCCTTGTCGGTGCAAGCTGCGATGGCCGCGATCGATAAATACTGCCCCGATGCGCGCAACTTGCTGCTGGTTCCGGAAAACAACAATCGCAATCCGCGCTATCTGGAAAACGTGGCGCGTCTGATGCAGATCTTCCGCCAGACCGGCTTGCATGTGCGGCTGGGATCGTTTTCTCCCGATATCACCGAGCCGACACCGCTGGCTCTGCCCGACGGCAACATGCTGGTGATCGAGCCGCTGATACGTCTGAGCAATGAGCGCCGCCTCGGGCTGAAAGACTTCGACCCGTGCACGATCTTGCTCAACAACGACTTGTCGAACGGCATTCCCGACATCTTGCAAAACATCCATGAGCAAAGCCTGTTGCCGCCATTGCATGCCGGCTGGTCGTTGCGGCGCAAGAGCAATCACCTTGCCGCGTACGACGAAGTGGCAAAGAAATTCGGCAAACTGGTCGATGTCGATCCGTGGATGCTCAATCCGTTTCACAACAAGTGCAGCGATGTCAATTTCGAGGAAGCCGCATCGGAAGATTGCCTGGCCAATAATGTCGATGTCTTGCTGGCCAAGATACGCAAGAAATACAAAGAATACGGGATCAAGGAAAAACCGTTCGTGATCCTCAAGCCCGATGCTGGCACCTGCGGCATGGGCATCATGACGGTCAAGGATGCGCGCGAGGTGCGCGACCTGACGCCGCAGCAGCGCGAAAGAATGTCGGTCGTCAAGGATGGCAAGGTCGTCAACGACATCATCATTCAAGAAGGCGTGCCGACTTTCGAAAGCATCAAGGATACGGTGGCCGAACCGGTGGTCTACATGATCGATCGCTATGTGGTGGGTGGCTTTTACCGGATCCATGCCGAGCGTGGCATCGACCAGAACCTCAATGCGCCAGGCTCGCAGTTCGTGCCGCTGGCCTTCACGCAGCAGCATGCGGTGCCCGACTTGAAGGCCAAGCCTGGCACGGCTGCACCGAACCGGTTTTATCTGTACGGCGTCGTGGCCCGCCTCGCGTTGCTGGCGGCATCGCTTGAAATGGAGCGCACCGATCCGAATCCGGAAGTGTATTGACGCCGGCATCGAGCGCAGCGGCGCTGCGCGTCAATCTCGGCTAAAATAAAGTGATTATTTGAAACGGACTCGCCCATGAAAATCGCTTTCCTCACCGATCCGCTGCCAGGCTTCAAGACGTACAAGGATTCAACCTTTGCGATGATGGTCGAGGCTGCCAGTCGCGGCCATGAAATCTATGCTTTCCAGCAAAAAGACATGGCATTGAATGCCGGCGTAGTCAGCGCCAACGCCATCCGCGTCACCCTCACCGGCGACGAGCACGACTGGTTTCGCGCCGACTTGCCGCATGAAACCGAACTGACCGAGTTCGATGCGATCATCGAGCGCAAGGATCCTCCATTCGACATGGAGTATATCTACGGCACCTATCTGCTCGAACTGGCCGAGATGGCCGGAGCAAAGGTGTTCAATTCCCCGGCTGCGATTCGCAATCACAATGAAAAGATGGCGATCGCGCAGTTTCCCCAATTTACTGCGCCCACGCTGGTTACCTCGAGCGAGGCGCGCTTGCGCGCCTTCTTCCTCGCGCATCACGACATCATCTTGAAGCCGCTCGACGGCATGGGCGGCACCGGCGTGTTTCGCGTCAAGTCCGATGGCTTGAACCTGGGCGCGATCATCGAAATGCTGACCGATAACGGCAAGCGCACGATCATGGCGCAGCGTTTCATCCCCGAAATCGTCAAGGGCGACAAGCGCATCCTCGTGATCGGTGGCAAGGCAGTGCCGTTTGCACTGGCGCGCATTCCGCAAGAAGGCGAAGTGCGCGGCAATCTGGCCGCCGGCGGCACCGGTGTCGCCCAGCCTTTGACGGCGCACGATCTGCTCATCGCCGAGACGCTCGGTCCGATACTGGCGCAGCGCGGCTTGCTGCTCGTGGGCTTGGATGTCATCGGCGACTGCCTGACTGAAGTCAATGTCACCAGTCCGACCTGCTTTCAGGAAATCAAGCAGCAAACCGGTTTCGATGTCGCCGCGATGTTCGTCGACGCGCTCGAACAGGCAGTTGCCCGTGTCTGATCTGGCGCGCAGGCCTGCCCGGCCCATCTCATCAGAACAGGCTTGACATGGTCGGCATCCTGCTGCTTACGCATGCGCCGCTGGGACAGGCTTTCATCGCCGCCTGCGCCCACGTGTTTCGCGCTCCAACCGAACGCTTCGAAGCGATCGACGTGCTGCCGGACCAGGATCTGGGCGAAGTGCAAGCGCTGGCCAAGGCCGCGATCAAGCGCCTCGATGACGGCAATGGGGTGCTGGTCATCACCGACATCAAGGGCGGCACGCCGTCCAATTGCTGCAACAAGCTGGCCGATGCCGGGCGGGTCGAAGTGATCGCCGGGATCAGCTTGCCGATGTTGCTGCGCGCCATTACCTACCGGCGCGATGCGCTCGATGTCGTCGTCGAAATGGCGCTGGCCGGTGCCCAGAACGGTGCGGTGCGGGTCGACAACAGGATCCGCATAGCGCACAATTAGAAAAGAGCATCGTCGCCAAGGCGGTGCTACTGATGACATTCCACTGTGACTGAGACAAAATGATTCAACAAGAACTGGAAATCATCAACAAGCTGGGTTTGCATGCGCGCGCGTCGGCCAAATTCACCCAGTTGGCGGCAAAATTTCAAAGCGTGGTCTGGCTGACCCGCAATGCGCGGCGCGTGAACGCCAAGTCGATCATGGGCGTGATGATGCTGGCGGCCGGCAAGGGCGCGAAAGTGACGCTGGAAGCGGATGGCTCGGATGAAAAGGAATGCGTCGCGGCCCTTTCTGCACTGGTCAATGACAGGTTCGGCGAAGGCGAGTAATGCCATTTGACGCTAGCAGCATCCGACTTCCGACAGGCTCCAGCATGGCATCCTTCACGCTCCACGGCATTCCTGTTTCGCGCGGCATTGCGATCGGCCGCGCCCATTTGCTGACCCCGGCGGCGCTCGACGTCAAGCACTACCTGGTCGCTGAAGAGCATCTGGAAGCGGAAGTTCAGCGCCTGCAAAATGCGCTCGCCAAGGTGCATCAGGAACTGCAAACGCTGTGGAACGATCTGCCCAAGGATGCGCCCACCGAGCTCGGCGCCTTCATCGACGTCCACGCGCTGATCCTGTCGGACCCGTTGATTTCAGAGGAACCGCTCGATACGATCCGCACGCGGCGCTACAATGCCGAGTGGGCTCTGGTGACCCAGATTGAGGAATTGTCGGCCCAGTTCGATGAAATCGAAGACCCTTATCTGCGCGAGCGCAAGGCCGATATCCAGCAGGTGGCCGAGCGCGTGCTGAAGGTATTGATGGGCTCCGAATCGCTGATGGTAAAAATGGTGGTGCAAGACCCGCTGCAAGCGCCGATGATCGTGGTCGCGCACGATATTTCGCCAGCCGACATGCTGCAATTTCGCGATCGCTCGTTCAGCGGTTTCGTGACCGACATGGGAGGGCAGAATTCGCACACGGCGATCGTTGCGCGCAGCCTCGACATCCCGGCCGCAGTGGGCATGTCGCAAGCGTCGATGCTGATCGATGATGGCGACTGTCTGATCATCGACGGCGATGCCGGAGTCGTCATCGCCAATCCGAGCGAACTGGTGCTGGAGCAATACCGCGAGCGCCAGGCGGTGCTGCTGCGCGCGCGCAAGAAACTGAACAAGCTCAAGAAGACACCGGCGATCACGCTGTGCGGCACGACGATCACCCTGATGGCCAACATCGAGTTGCCCGACGATTGCGCGGCGGCGCTGGACGCGGGTGCTGCCGGGGTCGGCCTGTTTCGCTCCGAATTCCTGTTCATGGGGCGCGGCCAGAAGATGCCGTCCGAGGATGAGCAATTCGAGGCTTACAAGAAGACCGTGACATCGATGAAAGGGCGCCCGGTCACGATTCGCACGCTCGACATCGGCGCCGACAAGCCGCTCGATCAATCCGACCATACGGCACTCAATCCGGCGCTAGGTTTGCGCGCGATCCGCTATTGCCTGGCCGAGCCGCAGTTGTTTCTGACCCAATTGCGCGCCATCTTGCGCGCCTCCGCTTTCGGCAAGGTGCGCATCCTGATCCCTATGCTGGCGCATGCGTTCGAAATCGACCAGTCGCTGGCGATGATTGCGCAAGCGAAGGCCCAGTTGCATCAGGCTAACATCAAGTACGATCCGCA
>CANFGA010000078.1 GCA_947446335.1 Oxalobacteraceae bacterium
CAGCCGCACATCACGCTGGCGCTGTGCGGCTTTCCCGGCAGCACGCAGCAGTTTGACGACGATGTCACGCTGGCGCAGATCGAGGCCCAGGTCGCGGCGCTGCGCCTGGCTGGTCCACGGTCGTTTGCGATCGACATCGGTGCTTTATCGAGCTTTTCATCGGCGCCCTTTTTGCATGCAGCCGCTGGCGGCGATGAGATCGCCGCGCTGCGCGCTTGCCTGGCGCCAACAATGGTCAACCTGGAGCATCGAGCCAATGATTACACCGCCCATGTCACCGTCGGGCTCTACAACGCTGCCTGGCCCAGCGTGCCGGTGGGTCTGCGCCTGGCAGCCTTCCCCGCAGTCGCCACGCGCTGCATCGTCGATCGCATCAAACTGATGAGTTATGTCGCCTGTGACATAGGCGGACCATTGACGACACACGCCGTTTATCATGTCGATCGCGGCGCCATCGAATGGTGCGCAGCATCCCCGTTCTGAATCCAAGGCGAGAGCAGCGCTGCCGTGGTACGTGTCATCTGCTGCAACTTCTTGCCGACTCCCTGTTAAACTGCGTGACAGAAAAAAGCAGCGCCGCTGGCCAAGGTTTTGCACCCGACTGGCCATGTTTCGTGGCTGACCACACGACCTGAACAATTGACGACCAATGAAAAATTCAACCTGGCGCGACCGGATCGATTTGCCGCTGTACGTCGCCAAGTGGCTGTTCCTGGCCAGTTTGGTCGCGGTCCTGGCCGGTTCCGCTTCGGCCTTGCTGCTGTTTGCGCTCGATTGGGCCAGCAAGACGCGCACCGCCCATCGCGAACTGATCTGGCTGTTGCCGGTGGCTGGCTTTGGCGTGGGCTGGCTGTATCTGCACTTCGGGCGCGAGGTCGAAGCCGGCAACAATCTGTTGATCGACGAGATCCACGATCCGGCCAAAGTGATTCCCTTGCGCATGGCGCCGTTGATCCTGGGCGGCACCGTGATCTCGCATCTGTTCGGCGCCTCGGTCGGGCGCGAAGGCACCGCAGTGCAAATGGGCGGCGCGCTGGCCGACCAGCTCACCGGCGCGTTCAAACTCGGTCCCGATGACCGGCGCCTGATCCTGATGGCCGGCATCAGCGCCGGCTTCGCCTCGGTCTTTGGCACGCCGCTCGCTGGCGCCATCTTCGCGCTCGAAGTGCTGGCCGTGGGCCGCTTGCGCCACGATGCAATCCTGCCTTGCGTGATCGCTGCAGTCGTGGCCGACCAAGTCGCCTTGCTGTGGGGCGCGCATCACATCCATTACGCCATTCCTTTCGTGCCGGCGATCTCGGCCTGGGGCATTGCGGCGATGGTGATCGCCGGCGCGATCTTCGGCGTGACCGGGCGCGCGTTCGCTGCCGCTACCCACACCTTGGGGGGGGGGATGAAAAAATGCCTGCGCTACGCTCCGCTGCGCCCGTTCGTGGGCGGTGCGGTGGTCGCCGCCGCAGTCTGGTATCTGGGCGCCGATCGCTACATCGGCCTGGGCCTCCCGGTCATCGTGGACGCTTTCCAGCAACCGCTGGCGCCTTATGATTTCGCCGCCAAGATGGTGTTGACGATCGTTTCGCTGGGCAGCGGCTTCAAGGGCGGGGAAGTGACGCCCTTGTTCTATATCGGCGCCACGCTGGGCAATGCGCTTGCGCCGCTGCTGCACATGCCGCTGGCGCTGATGGCCGGCATCGGCCTGGTCGCCGTGTTCGCCGGCGCGGCCAATACGCCGATCGCATCGACGTTGATGGCGATCGAACTGTTCGGCGCCGAGATCGGTATCTACGCCGCCATCGCCTGCGTCGTCAGTTACCTGTTTTCAGGGTGCGCCGGCATTTACCGCGCCCAGCGTGTCGGCGCAGCCAAGCACCGTCATGGTAGCCACGAAACAGATCCGCCTTGATTTTCTTGCCGTCGGCGCATCCTTGCGCTGGCTCTGCCATCGATACCCAAGCGCTGATCATGCACCGATAGTGCGTCGATCGTGCGATCACTGCTGCGCAGGTTCTTCAACTCGTGCCGCCCCTCGGACCAGGGAACTGGCGCTTCGGATCTGCCATCGAGCCGCATTGTGCGCCGCCATGCCAGCGCCGTTGCCGGTGGCCGTCAGCCATGGCAGCGCTCTTTTGGGTCAAGCTGCAGCATAGCCCCCCTTCAAAAAATGCAGATTGTGCAATCAGGGCGCATCCGACACACTCGATTCAAGCAAAAAAAAGGATCCAATGTGAACGATGCAAACATGAAGTCGGACGAGCTGGACATGGCGCTGCTTCAGCAGTGGGTAGGCAAGAGCGAGATTGCCCATGACCCGATGTCGTCAGCCTCTGCGGCAGCGCTGTCGGCAACGCTGAACCATGCAGCGCCATTGCGCGCCGGGTCCGCGCTGCCGCCGCTGTGGCACTGGATCTATTTCTGGTCGGTGGCGGCGCAGTCCGAACTGGGCCCCGATGGTCACCCGTCGCGCGGCAAGTTCTTGCCGCCGGTGCCGCTGCCGCGCCGCATGTGGGCGGGCGGGCGCCTCAGTTTCGAGGCGCCGCTGGTCACCGACAGCGCCGCGATGCGCCACTCGCGCATCATCAGCGTGACAAAAAAGAATGGACAGCGCGGCAGCCTGGCCTTTGTCACGGTCCGGCACGAGATCAGCCAGAACGACGTGCTGACCTTGATCGAAGAGCACGACATTGTCTATCGCGCCTTGGCGCAGCCGGGCGCCGTGGCTGCCATGCCCAAACTGGCACCGCTGGAGTCGGCCTGGTCGCGCACCGTGCATCCCGACCCGGTTCTGCTGTTTCGTTATTCGGCGCTGACCTTCAACGGTCATCGCATTCACTATGACCGTCGCCATGCGACCCAGGCCGAGGGTTACCCCGGCTTGATCGTGCACGGCCCGTTGATTGCCACGCTGCTGGTCGATTTGCTGCTGGAACAGATGCCGCAGGCGCGCTTGCGCAGCTTCGATTTTCGCGCGATCAGCCCCTTGTTCGATACCGCGCCTTTCGATATCTGCGGCCAGCCGTCAATTGACGGCAGCACGGTCCGGCTCTGGGCCAAAAATGGCCGCGGCGAACTGGCGATGGAGGCCGAAGCCACGCTGGCCACTCTCGCTACGCTTGCCACCGGGGCCCCCACCACCATCACAGGAAATGCTCGATGACCGATCACTTGCACCAGGATATACGCGATGCGGTGCGCGCCTTGTGCGCGCAATTTCCGGCCGACTATTTTCGCAAGGTCGACCATGAGCGCGGCTATCCCGAACAATTTGTCGATGCGCTGACCCACGCCGGCTGGCTGGCGGCATTGATTCCGACCCAATACGGCGGCTCCGGTCTCGGCTTGAGCGAAGCGTCGGTCATCATGGAAGAAATTAACCGCTCGGGCGGCAATTCAGGCGCTTGCCATGGACAGATGTACAACATGGGCACCTTGCTGCGGCATGGGTCGACAGCCCAGAAAGACGTGTATTTGCCGCAGATCGCCAGCGGTGCACTGCGCCTGCAATCGATGGCGGTGACCGAGCCCAGCACCGGCACCGACACCACCAGGATCAAGACCACGGCAGTCAAGAAAGGCGACCGGTATGTCATCAATGGCCAGAAAGTATGGATTTCGCGGGTCCAGCATTCGGACTTGATGATCTTGCTGGCACGCACCACGCCGCTAGCCGAGGTGACCAAAAAATCCGAAGGAATGTCGATCTTCATCGTCGACTTGCGCGAGGCGATCGGCCGCGGCTTGACCGTGCAACCGATCCTGAACATGGTCAACCATGAAACCAACGAACTCTTTTTCGACAACCTGGAAATTCCAGCCGAAAACCTGATCGGCGAGGAAGGCAAGGGCTTCAGATATATCCTCGACGGTCTCAATGCCGAGCGCGCTCTGATCGCCGCCGAATGCATCGGCGACGGTTACTGGTTCATCGACAAGATCACGAAATACGTGAACGAGCGCATCGTGTTCGGGCGTCCAATCGGCCAGAACCAGGGCGTGCAATTTCCAATCGCCAAGGCTTACGTCAACCTCGAGGCCGCCAATTTGATGCGCTACAAGGCATGCGCCTTGTTCGATGCCGGCTTGCCCTGTGGCACCGAGGCCAACATGGCCAAGATGCTGGCGGCCGACGCATCGTGGGAAGCGGCCAACGCTTGCCTGCAGTTTCACGGCGGCTTCGGTTTTGCCAGCGAATACGATGTCGAGCGCAAATTTCGCGAGACGCGCTTGTATCAGGTGGCGCCGATTTCGACCAATCTGATCCTCTCTTATGTCGCCGAGCATGTGCTTGGCATGCCGCGTTCATTTTAAACACCAGGAATGAGGAATCGCATGCGCCCACTCGATGGCATCACCGTTGTAACACTGGAACATGCGATTGCCGCGCCGTTCTGTACCCGCCAATTGGCCGATCTGGGCGCGCGCGTGATCAAGGTCGAGCGCCCCGGCGTGGGCGATTTCGCGCGCGCCTACGACACCCGGGTGCATGGCCTGGCGTCGCATTTCGTCTGGACCAACCGTTCCAAGGAAAGCCTGGCGCTGGACGTGAAGCAGGCGCAGGCGGGCGTGATCCTCGACCAGTTGCTGGCCGGCGCCGACGTGCTGGTGCAAAACCTGGCGCCAGGCGCTGCAGCCCGGCTGGGCTTGTCGTTCGAGGCGCTGCAAGAAAAATATCCGCGTCTGATCGTCTGCGACATTTCCGGCTACGGCAGCGACGGCCCTTACCGCGACAAGAAGGCCTACGACTTGCTGATCCAGAGCGAGTCGGGCTTCCTGTCGATCACCGGGTCGCCCGAGGAGCCGGCCAAGGCCGGTTGCTCTATCGCCGACATCGCGGCCGGCATGTATGCCTACAGCAATATTCTGGCCGCGCTGATCGCGCGCGGCCAGACCGGCAAGGGTTGCCACATCGATGTTTCGATGCTGGAAAGCATGGTCGAATGGATGAATTATCCGCTGTATTACGCGATCGATGGCGCTGCACCACCGCCGCGCACGGGAGCGGCGCACGCGACCATCTATCCGTATGGACCGTTTCCTGCCGGCGATGGCAAGGTCGTGATGCTGGGCTTGCAAAACGAACGCGAATGGGAACAATTCTGCAACAAGGTGTTGCTGCAGCCGCTCCTGGCGGGTGACCCGCGCTTCGCCTCGAATGCGGCCAGAACCGGTGCGCGCGAACCATTGCGCGCCATCATCGTCGACGTGTTTGCACAGATGACGTCAAGCGAAGTGATCGCGCGTCTGGAGGCGGCTTCGATCGCCAATGCCCAGATGAACGACATGCACGACCTGTGGCAGCATCCGCAGTTGAAAGCGCGCCAGCGCTGGGTCGAGATCGAGACCCCGGCTGGAAAAATACCCGCCCTGCTGCCGCCCGGCGTGCCCAATACCTGCACTGCGCGGATGGATCCGGTGCCGGCGCTGGGACAGCACACCGATGCGATCCTGGCCAGCCTGGGCTACGACAACGCCGCCATCGATGCGTTGCGCGCTGCGCATGCCATTTGAATCGTCGCATCGAAGAGGAGACACCATGAACGATCATGACAACCATCCCGGCCAAACCTTGGCCACCTTTGCCGCCACGCTGCAGTTTGACCAGATCCCCGCTGCGGTGCTGCTGCGCGCCCAAGATCTGTTTCTCGATTGGACAGCCTGCGCTCTGGCCGGCAAGGGCGCGCGCCCGGTCGAAGCCATCGCCGCCTTTGCACAGCAGATGGGGCCGGCGGGGTTGGCCAGTGGCGGCGCCGAAATCCTGATTTCGCGCCGCCAGAGCACGCCGCTGTTTGCGGCGCTGGTGAATGCGGCATCGTCGCACTACGCCGAACAGGACGACGTGCACAACGGCTCGGTGTTCCACCCGGCGACCGTGGTGTTTCCGGCGGCGCTGGCGGTGGCGCAAGCGCTGGGCTGCTCGGGTCAGCAATTCTTGACTGCGGTAGTGGCCGGCTACGAAGTGGGGATCCGGGTCGGCGAATTTCTGGGGCGCTCCCATTACAAGGTCTTTCACACCACCGGCACCGCCGGCACCTTGGCCGCCGCAGCAGCAGCGGGGCGCTTGCTGAACTTGACGCCGCAGCAGATGCAAGATGCATTCGGTTCGGCCGGCACGCAGGCGGCCGGCTTGTGGGAATTTCTGCGCGACGGCGCCGATTCCAAGCAATTGCATGCCGCCAAGGCCGCCGCCGATGGCTTGACATCAGCTTATCTGGCCAGCGCCGGCTTCACCGGTGCTGCGCGCATCCTCGAAGGCGCGCAGGGGATGGGCGTCGGCATGTCGAGCGATGCCGATCCGGCCAAGCTGAGCGCAGGTCTGGGCCAGCGCTGGGCGCTGGCCGAAACTTCGTTCAAATACCATGCAGCGTGCCGGCACACGCATCCGGCCGCCGACGCATTGCTGCAGGTGATGACGGCGCATGACTTGACAGCGCAGCAGATCGTGCGCGTCGACGCCTTCGTGCATCAAGCGGCGATCGATGTGCTGGGCCCGGTTGTCAAGCCGCAGACCGTGCATCAGGCCAAGTTTTCGATGGGCACCGTGCTGGCCTTGATCGCGCGTTTCAAGGCCGCCGGCTTGAGCGAATTTTCTGACCATTTCGAGGATGATGCGACCGTCGAGTTCCGTGCCAAGGTGCAGATGGTGCTCGATCCCGAGATCGACCAGGCTTATCCGGCGCGCTGGATCGGCAAGGTCGCGGTGCACACCGGAGACGGGCGCATCCTGCATGGCCGCGTCGATGAACCGAAGGGCGATCCGGGCAATACCTTGGACCGGGGCGAACTCGAACAGAAAGCCTTGCGCCTGTCCAGCTTCAGTGGGGCCGCCACCGCGGCCGAGATGGCGGCCTTGTTCGATACCGTCCGGGCGCTGGCGAATGCGCCAAAAATGGAACGTCTGCTCCCCGCATGAGCGACGCCACCCTTGCAGCGTGCTCGGACGCGCGCTCCTATCTGTTCGTTCCCGGCAACCGGCCAGAACGTTTTGGCCGGGCTTGCGCATCCGGCGCCGATGCCGTCATCGTCGATCTGGAAGACGCCGTTCCCGCAGCCGACAAGGCCCAAGCGCGGGCGACGGTCGCGGCCTGGCTGGCGCCGGATCGTCCGGTGCTCATCCGCATCAATGGCGCCACGACGCCCTGGTTTCAAGATGACCTGGCGCTGTGCGCTCGGCCCGGAGTGGCCGGCATCGTGCTGTCCAAGGCTGAATCGGTGACCGAGATTGCGCAAGTGGCACGCTGTGGTGCCGCTGCCATTTATCCCTTGATCGAAAGCGCGCAAGGTTTTCTGAACAGCCTTCTCCTTGCGCGTGCGCCCGGCGTGCGGCGGTTGCTGTTTGGCACCATCGATTTCAAGCTCGATCTCGGCATCGATGGCGATCGGGAAGAATTGCTGTACTTTCGCTCGCAGCTGGTGCTGGTCTCGCGCAGCGCCGGGATTGCTGCGCCGGTCGACGGGGTCAGTACCGCGATCGACGACCCGGCACAACTGGTCGCCGACACGCGGCATGCCAGAAAGATCGGTTTTGGCGGAAAACTCTGCATACACCCGGCGCAGATCAAGCCTGTGCATGACTGTTTTGAGCCCGATCCGGTGGAACTGGCCTGGGCCCGGCGCGTGCTGGAAGCGGCCGCACTCGCGCACGGCGCCGCGCTTGCGCTGGATGGAAAAATGGTCGATCGGCCAGTCATCTTGAAGGCCGAACGCATCGTCGCGGCAGCATTGCGCGACATGCCATTTACATAAAAACCGATGTCGAATGGTATTTCATGTTATTTTTAAACAATATTTAAAGCGGGCAACAAGAACCTGCTTCTTATTTCTGATAACCGAGGAGACATAAATGACAATTTCGACCCAACGATATTGCACGCGCCGCCATGCCCTGGCGATGGTTGGCTTGATGGCAGGTGCGCTGGCTATGCCGATGCTGGCAACGGCCCAGACCCCGACTCCGATCGTGATCAAGTTCAGCCACGTGGTGGCAGACCAGACGCCGAAGGGGCAGGGTGCGCTGAAATTCAAGCAATTGGCTGAAAAGAAATTTCCAGGCCGGGTCCAGGTCCAGGTATTTCCAAGCTCGCAACTGTTTGGCGACGGCAAGGAACTCGAAGCGCTGTTGCTGGGCGATGTACAGATGATCGCGCCATCGCTGTCCAAGTTCGACCGCTACACGAAGAAGATACAAATCTTCGATCTGCCTTTCCTGTTCGACGACATCGCGGCAGTCGACCGTTTCCAGGCCAGCGCTGCCGGCAAGTCGCTGCTGACGTCGATGTCGAATCGCGGTTTGCTCGGCCTGGGTTACTGGCACAACGGCATGAAGCAAATGTCGTCGAATCAGGACAAGCTGGTGCGCCCTGCGGATGTGAAGGGCTTGAAGTTTCGCATCCAGTCGTCCGATGTGCTGGAAGCACAGTTTCGCGCGATTGGCGCCAGCCCACAAAAGATGAGTTTTTCCGAGGTCTATCAAGGCTTGCAGACCGGCGTTGTCGACGGCCAGGAAAATACCTGGTCGAACATTTATTCGCAAAAGTTTTTTGAGGTGCAAAAGACGATTGCCGAAACCAACCATGGCGTCATCGATTACATGGTCGTGACCAATGCCAAGTGGTGGAACGCGCTGCCAGCCGATATCCGCACCGGCCTGGGCGAGGCGATGAGCGAGGCCACCGTGCATGCCAACAAGCTTTCTGCGCAATTCAGCGCTGCCGACCGTCAGAAAGTGATCACCGCCGGCCGGGCCAAGGTCCAGCCCTTGACGAAGGAAGACCTGGCCGCATGGCGCAAGGCGATGGAACCTGTGCTCAAGAAGTTCGAGGGCGACATCGGGCGCGACCTGATCGACGCTGCCTTGAAGTCCAACCAGTAATCACACACAGGAGAGCCTGGCTGCCAGGCTCCATGACATCATGCGCTTGCTCGACTATCTGGAGGAGGGTGCCATCACCTTCCTGATGGTGGCGATGACGTTGATTTCCTTTTCACAGGTGATTGCGCGTTACGTCTTCGACTATAACTTTGTCTGGGCCATGGAATTAACCGGGGTCATGTTTGCCTGGTTGATCTTCATCGGCATGTCCTATGGTGTGCGCGTGGGCGCACACATCGGCGTCGATGCGCTGGTCAAGTCGCTCGGGCCCAGGGCCGCGCGCATTACAGGATCGGTGGCGGCAGCGCTGTGCATCTTGTACGCGTTGCTGGTGGCGTTCGGCGGCTTCCAGTACGTTCAAAAAATGCACGAAGTGGGCATCCTGATGCAGGACCTGCCGGTGCCGAGCTGGATTCCGCGCGCCATCTTGCCGCTTGGTTTTTTGCTGCTGGCATTTCGCCTTTGCCAGGTGCTGTATCTCTTGATGACAGGCCAGCGCGCGCAACTG
>CANFGA010000079.1 GCA_947446335.1 Oxalobacteraceae bacterium
AGACCAGGCCGATGATCAGTTCGGGTTCAGGTTGATGCATGGATACTCCTTCTGGTCTTGAAAACGATGAAACCGGCTGTTGCGCCGGTTTCATTGGATGTGTCGCTGTCGGAGCCAGGTTCAATCGGGCTAGCGGCCCCTGCACCCGCCGGCTCTGGCTTAGTCTTCTTCCTGCTCGTCGTCGCCATCTTCAGCGTCGACCGGCTTGCCATTCTTCTTGGCGTCGAGTTGCTTCAGAATCTGGAAGATTTCGCGGTAAGCCTTCGGCGGTTTTTGCTCGGCTTGCTCCTTGCGGGCGTTGCGGATCAGCGTGCGCAAGTGCTGCGCATCGAGTTCCGGATGCTCGGCCAGCAGCGCGGTCAATACCTTGTCGTCGGTCAACAGCTTGTCGCGGCGCCGCTCCAGTGCATGCATCGAGGCAGTGTCCGACTTGGACATCCCGCGCCAGCTGTCGATCGCCTTCTGGATCACGGCCAGTTCGTCGGCGTCGAGCGTGCGCATCTTCTTGCCGACATATTGCAATTGACGGCGCCGTCCTTCGTGATCCTTGATCATCTGGCATTCGAGGATCGCGTCGCGCACGTCTTCGGGCATTTGCAAGCGCTTGATGCGATCGCGCGGTTCGGCGATCAGCTCGGCGCCCAGCTTTTGCAAGTCGAGCATTTCGCGTTTGAGTTGCGACTTGGACGGGCGTTCGTATTCCTGCTCGAATTCGGAGGATTGGAAGCCGCAAGCTCCCCGGTTTGGATTTGGCATGATGAAGATCGATTGGCGCGCGGCCGCTCTGTAAACTGTAAACGACTGCTATGATAACTGCTTTAGCGGACAACTGAAGAAAACAGCCCATGAACGACTCGGTATTTACTCACAGCCAGGACCAATTGAAACAGCTTGCGCGCGATGTGTTGTCTTTTGCGCGTGAAAAGGGCGGTACCGATGCCGCTGTCGAGATCAGCGAAGGCGGAGGCTTGTCGGTTTCTGTACGCAAAGGCAAGATCGAAACGATCGAAAAAAACAAGGACAAGGGCATGGGCGTGACCGTGTTCATCGGCAAGAAGCGCGGCAATGCCAGCACCTCGGATTTTTCGAGCGCGGCCCTGCGCGCCACTGTCGAGGCCGCTTACAACATCGCCTGTTTCACGGCTGAAGACGATTGCGCCGGCTTGCCCGAGGCCGAGATGCTCGAAATGGCGCCGCGCGACCTGAAACTGTTTTACCCGTGGATGATCGCCGCTGACGAAGCGGTCGTGCTGGCCCAGCGCGCCGAAGCGGCCGCGTTCGCGGTCGATCCGCGCGTGACCAACAGCGAGGGCGCCAACGTCTACGTCCAGCAGTCGCACTTCGTGTCGGCCAATTCGCGCGGCTTCATCGGCGGCTATCCGTTCTCGCGCCACACGCTGTCGGTCTCGCCGATCGCCGGCAAGGGCGCCAAGATGCAGCGCGACGACTGGTATTCGTCGGTGCGCGATCCGAAAAAAATGGCCTCGCCCGAAGCGGTCGGTCGCTATGCAGCCGAGCGCGCCTTGTCGCGCCTGAATGCACGCAAGCTCACCACCCGCACCTGCCCGGTGCTGTTCGAGGCGCCGCTGGCGGTCGGTTTGCTGGGCGCCTTTGTGCAAGCGACGTCGGGCGGCGCGCTGTATCGCAAGTCGACCTTCTTGCTCGATACGCTGGGCAAACCGGTGTTTCCTTCCCATGTACAGGTGCGCGAGGACCCGCACGTGATGGGCGGCGTCGGCTCGGCGCCGTTCGATGAAGAGGGCGTCAAGACCGAGCGCCGCGATGTCGTCAAGAATGGCGTGTTGCAAGGTTACTTCCTGTCGACCTATTCGGCGCGCAAGCTCGGCATGCAGACCACCGGCAATGCCGGCGGTTCGCACAATCTGACGTTGACATCATCGAAGACGCGCAAGAGCGACGATTTCGTCGCGATGCTCAAGAAAATGGGGACTGGCTTGCTGGTGACCGAACTGATGGGGCAGGGCACCAATTACGTGACCGGCGATTACTCGCGCGGCGCCTCCGGTTTCTGGGTTGAAAACGGCGTGATCCAGTATCCGGTCGAGGAAATCACGATCGCCGGCAACATGAAGGACATGCTGATGCAAATCGTCGCGATCGGCTCCGACGTGCTGATGCGCGGCACCAAGCAGACCGGCTCGATCCTGATTGAAAAGATGGTCGTCGCCGGCGGCTGACCGTTCTTCATTCGTCGTTGCGCGTTCTTGCCTGACAGCCAGCATTTGCGCTTGCGCAAATGCTGGCTGTTGCGTTTTGCTATGTTGGTGGATGACTGCATGCAGCTGCGGTCCATCCAGCCTAGCCTAGGCCCACCAGACAGGAGAACGGTCATGCCCGACACACATATCATCGAATTGGACAAGAAAATCACGGCCCTCAGCGATGCGCTGGCCCATCTCGGGCATGGCACCTCGCTCAAGGAGTTGCTGAAAATTATACGCTTCCCCGGCTACACGACGCCGGCCGAATTCGCATTGACCGTCGCCATCCTCGATTCGATGCAGGCTCAGGTCAAGACCCTGGCCACACTGGAAACGCATCTGCTCTCGGCCAGCAAGCTGGTGGTTCAAAACAAGGGCTAGACGCTGCAACAGCTTCCGGACCTGCGCACAAATGAAGAGAGGGCGGATCGGTGACCGATCCGCCCTCTCTGTTGCAAACATCAAGATCCAGACATCAAGATCGAGGCATCAGGATCGAGCAATCAAGGCCGGGAAGGGAACATCCCTGCGGTGCAGATGACATAGCTCAGGTTCGGCAACGGAGACGCTTTGGTCAAGTCGGGCAGGGCGAAGGTGTGCGTGCCGTCGCCGCCGAACTGAGTGCCCAGCAGCGCGAACAGCGCCATGTTCTGGTTGATCTGGATCAGGGATCCATCGCATTTCGCATATCCAACTGGCACAAAATTAAGCGCAGACAAAGTGATGAAGCCTAAGATGTCATCCATGACGGTTTTCTCCCGAGAGTTGAGTTGATATTGCGGGGTCGGGCTCGATTGAACCTGGCCCCGTCGAAAATATCGTACCTCAGCCTGTGTCGGCAAACAATCAAAACAGGTTGGGTTCATGCTTTGTTGCAAGCTTGCAGCACGCTGAAAATCAGCAACCGGCCACGCATTTTCCTTGCGCATCAAATTCCATCGATTTGCCGCTCAGCGGGAGATAGGTCGGGACCTTGACGGCATTCTTGAATTCCATGGTTTTGCTTCCCGCTTGCAGCTTCCCATCCTTGGTCACCGCCTCGTTCGCGTGCGAGGCGATCACGGCATTGGGCTTGACCAGGCTGTTGATCACGTAAGCGGCTTCGCGCGGCCCGGTGGAGTACGTGCCGCCGATGTTGAGCACTGCCAGTTTGGCGTTGTAAAAGCGGCGCACCACCAGATCCTGATCGGCGATGATGCCGGTGTCGCCCGACAGATACACGGCAAGGCCGTTGGAAAAAGTCAGCACATAGCCGCCGGCCGGGCCGACATAGGCAGTCAGCGCACTCGATGACAAGGTTTTTGCCAGATCGTCTTTCAGGAACTGGGGATCGAGTCCGTTCGAGTGGGCTGCCGGCACGCTGGCGATGCGCACGCCGCCGATTTTGCTCTCTCCGCCGAACCGGACCAGGCGCACCTGATCGGCGCTGCCGCCCGCTTCCTTGATTCTTTTCGAGAAAAAACTCGCCATTTCGCCGCCGACGAACAGCTTGGCTTTTTGCGTCAGTACCACTTCCTCGGTCACCGACAAGGGCGCACTTTTTTCCGAGAAATCCGGTGCGGCGCAACTGCCTGCATTCGCGGCCGGTTGATGCACGTCGCCCAGATGGTCGCTGTGCAAATGGCTCAGCAAGACGGCATCGATCTTGCCCAGGCGCGGATCGTTGCCGCCGCGCACAGTGCGGCCGGCGTCATACAGGATCCGCGTGCCATCGGGATCTTCGAAAATGAGCGCCCTGTCGGCGGCGCAGAATTCACCGTCGTGGCTGCCCAGAGGCGTGACCTTGACATGGCCGGTGGCGGCGCAGGCTTGCGACATGCCGACGGCGCAGCAAGTCGATAACAAGAGGCGGGAGGCGACATTTTTCATCAGAGTATGCTCATGTAGTGGACCGGGATAGCCATCATAAACTCAATCGGAATGTTGGCGCTTGCAGCCATCGAACGCGGCTGTTTCTTGTGTCATTCTGCAAAATATAATTCTCATTAGCAATTCTGTTGCAGTTATAATCGTTAATAGAAAGTTAATTAAAAAGAAAGTTAATCGCAAAGAAAGGTACGCTGCCATGATGCTCTGGCCACCCGGAGGCAGCGAAATGGGTACGCTGATTCGCCAGACAAACTGGAGCGATACCGTCCTCGGGCCTACGAGCGGCTGGCCTGCCAGCTTGAAAATTGCCTTCAGCGCGGCGCTGGACTCGCCCTTGCCGACCGTCTTGCTCTGGGGGCCGCAGTTGATCCAGCTCTACAACGATGCATACAGCCGCATTCTCGGGCCGCGCCATCCGGCTGCGATCGGGCAGCCGACGCAGCAATGCTGGCCGGAAGCGTGGCAATTCAACGATCCCATCTATCGCCGGGTGCTGAACGAGGGCGAGCGCATCCATCTGGAAGACCAGGAATACGTCACCGAAGCGTCAGGCATCCGCGAAAAGCGCTATTTCACGACCACTTATGCGCCCGCGCGCGATGAATTTGGCGCTGTGCGCGGGGTGCAAGTGGTGACGCGGGAAACCACGCGCCGCATGGCTGCCGAACGCGACAATCGCACCTTGTTGAAAGCAAAAGCATTTCAGCTGGAATTGGCCGATCATTTGCGTCCCTTGATCGAGCCCGATGACATCACTGCCGCAGCCTGTGCCTTGCTGGGCCATCACCTCGATGTGTCGCGCGTCCTTTTTTCCGACGTCGACGAAGACAATGGCACGTTCGTCATCCGCTGGAACTGGACCTTCGGCGCCAACCTGAGCGTGGCCGGGGAAGTTCGCCGGCTCGACGACTTCGGTCCCGGCTTGATCGCTGCGCTGCGGCTGGGAAATCCGGTGCCGATCGACGATGTTGCGCTCGACTGGCGCACGGCCAGCCATGCCGCAGCCTATGCGATGGTGGGCGTGCGTTCCAATCTGTCGATTCCGCTGGCCAAGGCAGGGCGCTTGTTGTCGGTACTCAATTTGCATCAGTCGCAGCCCTACCATTGGTCCGAGGCGGATATCAAGGCCGCCAAGGACATGGCCGAGCGTTCATGGGCTGCGGTGGACCGGGCCACCAACCAGGCTCAATTGCGGCACTCGCGCTCGATGCTGCGCAAGCTGACGGCGAATCAGGAAAACGTCAGGGAAGACGAGCGCAAGCGCATCGCGCGCGATATCCACGATGAACTGGGGCAAAATTTGATGGTGCTGCGCCTCGATGTATCGATGATGGCGGCGGGTCCCTATGCGATGCCGGTCACCAGGGAGCGTGTCGATGCGGCCTTGACCCAGATCGACCTGACCATCAAATCGGTCAGGACCATCATGAACGACCTGCGCCCGGCGGTGCTCAATCTGGGCTTGCATGCGGCGCTCGAATGGCAGGCCGAGCAATTCCAGCGCTGCAGCGGCATCGCCTGTGAATTGCACATGGACCATGAAGAGTTCGATCTCGACGACAAGCATTCCACGGCCCTGTTTCGCATCGTGCAGGAATCGCTGTCCAACATTTTGCGCCATGCGAGCGCCGGCCATGTACACATCAGCATGCAGCGCAGCGATGACCGGCTTTGCGTCAAGATTTGCGATGACGGAGTCGGGCTGGCCCCTGATTACCTGAAGAAAATAAACGCCTTCGGATTGGTCGGGATCGAAGAGCGCATTTACGCATTGGGTGGAACTTTTGCCATACTCAACAACCCGCGCCAGGGCATGACGGTGACGGTCTCGATTCCGCTCGAGAAGGACACGACAATCTAGATATCAAGGTGCCAGGCTCGGGGCCTCATCCGAGCCTGGCACCTTCCAACTAGGATGGCCTTGCCGCATCGCCCATCCAGTAGCGCTCGATGTTCGTTAATTGCCAGGTGGCAGCATCCTCGCGCGAGACGATGCTGTCCTGCAATCCGGGGCCGGCCAGGTCCAGCACTTCCGGTGCAATATGAGAGAGGGTATTGGTCGAAAAAAAGACTTTCACCTTCGGCATCAGCAGCGACTTGCCGACTTGTTGTTCGAGCACGACACCGAGCTTGCCCGATGCGAGGCGAACCAGGGTTCCCACCGGATAAATGCCGATGCTCCTGATAAAGGCGCGCAACACGGCTTCATCGAAGTGTCCCTTGCTCCAACTGGTCATTCGACGCAATGAGTCGGCCGGACACCAGCCATCCTTGTACGGGCGGTTTGACGTGATCGCATCGTAGACATCGCACACTGCCCCCATGCGCGCGTACAGGCTGATGCCTTCGCCTTGCAACTGCTCGGGATAGCCACTGCCATCGATTTTTTCATGATGATGCAGGCAGACATCGAGGGCGATCGGGCCGATCCCGTGGCCCGCCAGCAGCATGCGATGGCCATCGAATGGATGCTGCTTGATGGTGGCGAATTCTGTATCGGTCAGCTTGCCCAGCTTGTTCAGGATGGCGGCGGGGATCGTCATCTTTCCGATGTCGTGCAATAACCCGGCCAGCCCTGCCTGACGTGTTGCGTTATCGTCGAGCTTGAGTTGCCTGGCCAGCGCAATCATCAGCGCGCACACGGCCACCGAGTGCATGTAGGTATAGTCATCGATCGTCTTCAGCCTGGCCAGGCTGATCAATGCGGAAGGATTGCGCAGCACCGAGGTGGCTATTTCCTCGACCAGGGTCAGCGCCTTTTCCCCTTCGATCGCCAGGCCCATCCTCGCTTCATTGAACATCGCCGCGACCGCCCGTTTCGATTTGTCGACGATGATGGCGGCGCGCTCGAGTTCTTCCTCCATCGATACGCGCACGATGTCGTTGAACTCGACCCGGCGATCAGGCGGTGTTGGCCGAAGTTGCGCCGGCTGAGACTGTGCCGGCGGCGACTGCGGCATATCGCCTCGCGACTGCACCGGCGCGACGTCGAGGCCGCGCCCCAGATCGATCCATGCTTCGGTGATGTTGGCATCGACGATCTTGGCCAGTGTCGCCTCGTCTTCCAGCATGAACGACGTTTTCCAGAACGGCGTATGCAGCCACGAGCTGCATAGCTCGCGGATATACATGCCTGTTCTTAATTGTTGAACTGTAATTTTTTTTAACATCTCGTGCATCAGGTCTGGTTTTCCATCTGATGACGATTTTACCGTGCGATAACGTTTACCAAAAGAAATTTCTACTTTCCGCTCATCATGGGCGGTGCGTGTCAGTTCCGGGTTGCCGCATCCTGGTTCCAGAATCCCGCATGCGCTGCGCGCGCTTCTTCTTCGCGCAGCGGACCGATCACGGTCGTGGGGCGCTGGCCGCGCGCAAAGACGTCGCGACACGGCAGCGCCAGCGTCGGATTTTCCGGATCGCTGCCGGTCAGCTCAAGCAGGCTCGCTTCCGACAGTGCATAGACGACGCGGCCCACGCCGCTCCAGTAAGTGCCGCCGGCGCACATCGCGCACGGTTCGGCATTGGCATACAAGGTGGCGCCCGCCAGTTGCGCCGGTCCGAACCGGCTCGATGCGATGCGCAGCGCATTCATCTCGGCGTGTGCGGTGCGATCCATGCTGCTGGCATTCATCGCTTCGGCGATCACGCTGCCGTCAAAGCCGACCACGATCGCCGCGAACGGATGGTGGCCTTCGTCGCGCGAGCGCTGCGCCAGCGCCAGCACGCGGCTCAGAAATTGTTGGTCTTGCAAGGTGGCTTGTGTCATGTCGTAGTCCTCATTCGGTCAGCACGCCGTAGCGCAATCGCAGTCGTTTCAGGTAGCTGCGGTAGATGCCTTCGTGGACAAACGAGAAGTGTCCCATGTCGAGGAAGTTTTCGACGATGCGCGGGCCGCTGGTGGCGACATCGTAGGGGCCGCACCAGATCTTGCGCAGTGCGCCATTCTCGAATTCGGGAATCGGCGCAGGCTCCCTGATGGCGGTGCCCAGGCAAACCCAGGCCAGGCCGTGGCGCTGCGTCATTGCGAAAGTACGCACCCGCGCCTTCAACTGGTGCGCGCCCAGCGCCGGCATGGCCGGAACATGGATGCACTTGCCCGCGCTGCCGAAGCTCCAGCCGTGATAAGCGCAGCGCAGGCTGTCTGCGATGGCGACCGGGTGCCAGTCGTTGAACAAAGCCATGTTTTCCTTTGTTAACCAGAGGAGGTAGGTTCGGATGACGCCCTGAACCGACCTCCTTGGTCTTTAAGTAAGCAGAGTTACTTCGGAATGCTGCCTTCGACGCCTTGCACATAGAAATTCATCGATTGCAGGTCCTTGAACGCGACTTCGCTGCCGGCGGCGACCTTGATAGCGCCGGATTGGTCCTTGATCGGTCCCTGGAATGGCTTGAACTGGCCGCTGCTGATCAACGCTTTCTTGTCGTTGAAGGCCTTGGCGGCGTCCGGTGTCACGGCCGGATTGAGCGGCGACATCTTGATCATCCCTTCCTTGAGTCCACCGCGCACTTCACCGCTTTTCCAGGTGCCCTTGATGACGGCCTCGGTGGTGGCGATGTAGTAGTCGCCCCAGTTGTTGGTGCTCGCGGTCAGGTGCGCTTTTGGCGCGAAACGCAGCATGTCGGAATCCCAGCCGAAGGCATACACGCCTTTTTCCTGCGCCACTTGCAGCGTGGCCGGCGAGTCGGTGTTCTGGCTCAGCACGTCGACGCCTTGCGCGATCAAGGCCTCGGCCGCCTGACGCTCCTTGGCCGGGTCATACCATGAATTGACCCAGATGACCTTGGTCTTGATGGCCGGGTTGACGCTCTGCGCACCGAGCGTGAACGCATTGATGTTGCGGATCACTTCGGGAATCGGGAACGATGCCACCACGCCCAGCGAGTTCGATTTGGTCATCTTGCCCGCGACCACGCCCAGCAGATAGGAGCCTTCGTACATCCGGGTTTCATACACGCCCACGTTCTTGCCGGTCTTGAAGCCGGTCGCGTGTTCGAACACCACGCCGGGGAAATTCTTGGCCACCTTCAAGGTTGGGTTCATGAAGCCGAACGAGGTGGTGAAGATCAGCTTGTTGCCATCGGCGGCGAGCTTGCGGATCACGCGCTCGGCGTCCGCGCCTTCAGGGACATTGTCGACATAGGTGGTCTTGACCTTGGCGCCGAGCGCCTTTTCCAGCGCCAGGCGGCCCTGGTCATGCGCATAGGTCCAGCCGGCATCGCCGACCGGCCCGACGTAGATGAAACCGACTTTCAGC
>CANFGA010000080.1 GCA_947446335.1 Oxalobacteraceae bacterium
ATCCTGTGGACCGATGCCGGCCCCCATTTCGTCGATTTCGACGATAGCCGGATGGGGCCGGCGGTCCAGGATTTGTGGATGATGTTGTCCGGCGAGCGCCGCGACATGGTGCGCCAGATGGGCGACATTCTGGCCGGTTACGAAGATTTTTGCGATTTCGATCCGCGTCAGTTGTATCTGCTGGAAGCGCTGCGCACCTTGCGCCTGATTCATTATTCGGCCTGGCTGGCGCGGCGCTGGGATGACCCGGCATTTCCGCGCGCCTTCCCCTGGTTCAATACCGAGCGTTACTGGCAAGACCGGATCCTCGAACTGCGCGAACAGGTGGCTTTGATGGACGAAGCGCCGTTGTGGCCGTTGTGATGGGTGGATGAAACGTTGTCATAAGCAAGAGAAGGCAGGCATTTGCGCCTCTTCTTGCGGCTCCGCTTGCTTTTTTTTGCCTGATAATGCAGTTTCCGGCGTTTCTTCTTGGAAATGTAATACCGACCGGGACAACCCACTCGCGAGATTTTCATGCAAGCACGACAGCCAGCAGGCGCTCCACTTACCGTCGCATTTTCGGCCGATGATGGACTCAGACTGGAATCGGTCCAGGCTGGCCGCGCCGATGCCGGCCGCGCCGATGCTGGCCGCGCCGATGCCGGCCGCGCCGATGCTGGCCGCGCCGAGATGGAAATGAAGGCGATTCACGCCGGGATAGCACGCGTCGAGGCTGAAGCCAAGGCGCGCTGTGCCGCCGAAACCCGGGCCATGGCTGAAGCGCGCGCCGGCGCGCTCGCTGACGATTGCACCGCGGTCGATGCCGCCGCCGCCGCCGCAGCACTGCAACATGCGCAAGCGTCCGAAGAAGTGATCGTGGCTAGCCGCGATCGCCTCGACAGCATGCGCGCCGCAGCCGACGCCAGCATCGCTCGCCTCGAAGCGGTGAAGCAGGAAACGGCCGAATTGCGCGCCCGCGCCTTGCTCGATACCCAGGTCCGCCTGGCGCTCGAACAGCGCTCCCAGAGTGAAGAAACTGCCCGCAAACTGGCGGTCGACAATATCGCGCAAGAAGCCGCGCTGGCCGAGCAAGCCGCGCTGGCGGCGCAGGAATTGGCGGTTCACAATGAGCAGGCGCGGCGCCAGGCGAGCGAGCGCCTCGCTGCCGTGCACGCAGCCAAGGAAGAAGTGATGGGCATCGCCGCAGCCGACGCGCGCATGGCCGTACTGGCGCGCGAGCGCGAGCGCCATGCGCACGGTGCGCGCCAGACCGCGCAATTTCTGGCCGATGCCGAAGGCGAAGCGCTGGAATTGATGCTGCAGCGCGAGCGCGCCGACCAGGTCGCGCTCGCTGCAGCATTCAGCCGCGCCGCAGCCGAAGCCTGCGCGCTGGAAGAGGCCAGGGCGCTGGCCCATATCGAGCAAGAGCGCGAAGCGATCGCACTGGCGCACGCCGAATCCGAGCGCGGTGCGGCGCAATCGCTGCACCTGCGCCTGCAAACTGAAAAACAATTGCGCGATGCCGCGATTCAGCGCGAGCGGATCGAAGCGATGGCTGCGTCCAGCGCGCAGGCGCGGCGCGATGCCGACGCGCGGATGATGGCCGCCACGCAAGGGCGCATCGACGTGGACCGCGAATTGCAGGCAGTTGCGCTGGCACGCATTGATGCCGAGCAGCAAGCCGAGATTCTCGGGCGTGCCAGAGTGGAGGCCCAAACGTGCGCGCTGGAGCAGAGCGAGGCGCGCCAGAAGGCCGAGCAAGTGGCCCACGATGCGGCATTGGTGGAATTGCAAGAACAACGCCGCGCGACCGAACTGGCGCAAGAGCGTGCCGCTCTGGCGCTCGCTGCGGCCAATGCCGAGGCTGGAAAAAACGATGCCGAGCAAGCCGAACTGGACGCGATCAAGGAACAGGTCGCGTTGCAGGCATCCGCTTGCGCGCTGGCGCTGGAAAAAGCCGAGTTGGCATCCCAGTTGCAAGATGTCGAGCAGGTCCGGGCTGGGGCCGAACAAGCGGCGATCGCTCGGCTGCAGGAAACCCTGGCAGCCGAGGAGGATGCGGCCGCTGCCGCCCTGGTGCGCGCCGAGCAGCAACTGGAGCAGACCCGCTTGCTGGGCGAGCAGCAGGAACTGGACCAACAGACACATCAGCAGGCGCAGCAGGAAGCTTCTGCCGCATTGCAGCAGCTGGAGCAGGCGCGTTTGCGCCTGCAAGCTGAAATCGAGCGCGAGGCGCGGGCAAACCAATCCATCCTGGATCAGGTCAACGCCGATGGCGAACAGCAGGCGGCGATCGCGCATGCGGCAGAAAAACAGGCCCGCGCAGCTGCCGAGTTGAGCGCAGCAGCTGCCGCGCTGGCACAGGAAAAAGCAGCGGCGACCGACGCGTTGCTGGCATTGCAGCAGCAAGAACTGGACGAAGAACGCGCGTCGCTATCGATCATCGAACAGCAAATGGTGCAGCAAAATCTGGCCGGCGCCGCCCGCCGGCGCACCTTGGCGGCCGATGCCGAATGCCTCGCGCTCGACGCTGCAGCCGCGCGCGAAGCCGATGCCCATGCGCTGCAACAGCAGCAGCTGGCCGAGCGCGCAGCCGATCTTGCGCACGCGCGTCAATTGGCACAGCGCGCCGCCCAGCAAGCCGATATCGACAAGTGCGATGCGCAAAAAATCTTGCTCGATAGCGCAACGGCGCATGCCGCGCTGCAGCGCAAGGTGGCAGCGGCAACGACCCAGATGGCAGCTGCGAGGCAAACCTTGCTGGCGCTGGAAACGAGCCGCCTGCAAGCCGAACAGCAAGCGCTGGCCGTGCTCGAGCTGGCGATAGCGGCCGAACGTGAACTGGCGCAAGATGGCGGCGACTGCACCATCCGCACGCAGTCAGCCGGCATTGCACGCCAAAGGATCGATGACATGAATCAGGCCAGCCGTCCCGGCGGCACGCTGTGGCGCGTGCGCTAGCAAGCCGGCGTCAAGCGTTCACGGCGTCACTTTGAGATTGTCGATGAAGTATTCGGTTTCGCCGAAACAGGTGGTCGGCACCCCCCGGTGCTGCGAATAGGTCAGCACCACGCGCTGGCCGGTTGCGGCCATCAATTGGCGCGCCAGCGCATCATCGCGCACGCTGAACTGGAACTTCTCGGGGATCGCTCCCGGCATCGACGTGAGCAGCATTTCCCCTTCCCAAGTCTTGCAGACCCAGCCTTTTTTCGAGAATTTCTGCAGATAGCCGGCGCGTTCGCCGTCCGAAAAGGAAAAATTGAGCGCGATCCAGACATAGGCCGAGAACAGCAGCAGCACCACTGCGAGCACCGCGACCAAGGTGAGCTTGAAGCGTGTCGACGAGATTTTTTGCATCATGATGGCCGGTTCGGTGAGTGGTTGATGTGATGTCGAAAGGCAGGCCAAGACCAAGGGATCAATCTGATCCTCGGTCTTGGCCACAGGTTTAGTCTTTTTTGCCGGCTTTCCAGTTCAGGCCGAAGTTGTAGCGCTCGTCCATTTCCTGATGCGCCGTCACCTTGCCGTGGCCGCCAAAATACTCGACCAGCTTGGTCACTTGCAAGGTGCCGTTCTGGTTGTCGAGCATCGCGATCGCGCACATCGGCAAATTCGAACCGTTGTCGAGCTTGACCTCGACCGAAGGCTGGCCCGGGATCTCGATCGTGACGATGCCATCGGTCGCAGCCCAGTTCGGCACGCCTTCGTAGATGAACGAATAGATCAGCACGCGCTTGATCTGGTCGAAATGAACGCCATTGATGAACAGGTTTTCGCCATCGCTGACGCTGCCGCTGCGATCGTCCCCTTCCAGGTGGATGTAGGGTGCCTGTTCAAAGGCGCCCCAGCTGTTGCCCAGCGCCTGGACTGCGCTCTTGCTGCCGTTTGATAATTCGAACAGGCAACCGATGTCCAGATCGATGCCTTTGGCTTTGCCGCCGACTTGCGCGAACAATTTTCCCATGAAGCCGGTCGGTGCCGCTTTTTCCGGCGCGCCAGCAGGGGTCTGGTTCCAGTTCAGGTTGACGCGGATGCGGCCATAACTGGCGCCGGCGCGCTTGTCCAGCGAAATCTTGTCGCCGGTTTTTTCGAGGCGAATTTTTGACAGTGAAATCTTGCTGGCCGCTGGTGCCGGAGCAGGGGCAGGAGTTGGCGCCGGCGCCGGGGCAGGAGTTGCGGCTGCTTCGCTGCCGCCGAAATGCTTCAGCAACGCAGCCAGGCCGCCCGAGAAACCCTGGCCGACGGCGCCGAAACGCCAGCTGCCATCGCGCCGGTACAGTTCGCCGATGATCAAGGCCTTCTCGTCCTGGAAGTCGGTGCCGGAAAAGGCGAAGGTGGCCGCTGCCGGCTGGCCCAGCACGATGCAAGACGCGCCGAGCGCGCGCATGTTGCCAGCGTCGCTGACGGCGGCGGTAAACACCAGTTTGTCTATGCTGGCGGGCAAGCGCGTCAAGTCGACCTGGAAGGCGCTATCGCTGGTGAGCACCACGGCATTGTCGGGGGCGTTTTTCTGGTTGAAAAACACCATGTAGCGGTCGTCCGACAGCTGGCCCTGGGCATCGAGTCCGAAACAGCTGACATCGATCGTGGTGCTGCCGGCCTGGATGTTGAGCGTCACCGGAAAGGTTCCGCTCAAGCCCAGATCAGCGAGCTTGCCTTTTTGTCCGCGCGTAAAATTGGTCATGGCATTCCTTGGTCGTGAGTGGGTTGGTTCGTCTGCGCCGGCGCGACGCCAACGTGGGGTTGGGCTGTCGCGGTGGCGCCGCCTTTGGCTGCGTCGAGCGGGTCATGCGGATGGCAGATGCCGAACAGGCGCGCCTGTTCGATGATGTTCTGGGCCCAGCTGCTGTGGGTCGCTACTTCGCACATCGATTCTTGCATCCGGAACACGGCTGGGCTGTCCGGATCGATGATGCGCAGCGCCAGTTCGATGTCCGCTTGCGCGACCATGTAATGGCGTTCGATTTGCGCGATCTGGTCCGGATGGATCGCGGTCTTGGCGATCATCCCGTGCGCCAGGTCTTGCGCCACTTCGGCCGCCAGCCATTGCGGCTGTGACAGATGTTCGAACACCGGTGCGCTCAGATGAAAGCCGTGTGGCCGGAAGGTCGTGATCAGGCGTGCCAGGACCTGGCCCAGCGGAGTCTGGTAAATGGTGCCGGTCGATGGACGGCGGATGCCGAGCAAGGCCAGCAAGTCATTGCCGCCGATGCGCAGCGCCAGTATTCGCACGCGCACCTGCGGCGCGCAAAGAATACGGCAAAATTGCTGCATTTCATGGTCGTCGAACACCTCGACCGTTTCCAGCGTCGGCATCAGCAGGTGGCTGGTATGGCGCAGCTGGGAAAAATAGCTGTCGAAATTGTGACGCGTCGTTTTCGGCAGCACGAAGCCGGTCAACTTGTGCGCGCCCGGCATCGCCAGGACGCGCCCGAGCACCTCGCTATTGCGCACCCGCACGAAGCGCAGCGTATCGGATTGCTCGCGCATGTTTTGCAGCGCCAGCGACAGGTTGAACAGCGCATAGCTCAGATCGCGCTCGGCGATCGCATCCTCGGTGCAAAAAATGACCGAACGCAGCTGCTGCAGCTTGTCGCCGTTCGCGATCGCCAGCAAATCCTTGTGCGTGCTCGGCACATAGAGCGAAGCGCCCAGCGCCGGCTTGTGCGCGCTGCTTTCGTAATTCTGGTTATTCATCGCATGCGCTCCTGATGTTCGATGTCATTGCTTGCCCAGTTGCTTGTTCAGCCATCGACTGCGCTCCTGATCAGGGCCACCGCCTGGTATGGCAGGTCGGGAGCTATCGTGACCGGGATCGATTTTTCAAGCGCCAGCAGCAGCAGATGGGCCACATCCGGCAAATCGGCATCGCGCACGATCAGGCGCTGCGGCGCGCGCCGCAGCAAGACCCGGGTCGCTTCGCCGATGCCTGGCTTGATCAGGTTGATGTCTGCTATATCGTAGCGCAGCTTGGCTTGCTCCATGTACATTTTTGACGTCGCTTGCGCAGCCTGGGCATCGATCGCGATGGGCTGCGGCTTGCCTTCTTGTTCGGCCAGCACGATCGCATCCTCGACCAGGCCGTCGGCGAAGGCGCGCGACTGATCGTGCGCGGCAAACTGTTCGTAATAAACGCAGCCGTGAAAATCATCGGGCCCGATCGCCTCGTTGAGCACCGAGCGGCTGACCAGGCCCGACACGGTCGCGTTCAAGATGCTCGACGGGATCAGATAGTCTTCGCACGAAGCAGCGCAGGCAGCGGTGCCGGCCAGATCGGCCAGCACGTACAAGCCGGGGTCGATGGCGACCTGGTGTGTGGCGTTGAAGTCGGTCACGGCGGCGCGCAATTCGCGCGAGATCACGCCCTTGCCGGTCCAGCCGTCGATGAAGACGATCGATTCCGCTGCATGTCCTTGTTGCAAGATGTGGCGCAAGGCGACCGCGTCGATGCCGCGGTCGCGGATGATCGAGACCGAATAATGGCTGCATGCGCGCTTGAAGACGCGGCGCAGCAAATGGCCGAGGATAACGCCGACCGGCGTGCCGGCGCGCGCCAGCGAGACCAGCGTGATCGGGCCAGTGCGGCGTTCGGCGATCAACGCGGCCAGACGCAGGCAGTCGCGCGCCATCTGCTGCCGGTTCGCCGCATGGGCGCTGCTAAATAATTGAAGATACGCACTCGAGGGCAGCGCTTCGGGCGACAGCATTTCGCTGTAGTGACGCTGGCCCGATTGAATCAGGCGCTCTTTTTCATCGAGATCGAGTATCGGCGCCAGCGCAATTTGTTTGAGCAAAAAGCACACATCGTCGGCGCGGTAGCTGCCGCTGAAATGCGCCAGCGCTTTGGCATTCGCGTTGAAATTCATGGTCATAATGCCGCCAGCGTCAAGCCGGCCAGCTGGGTGCCGTTGGGCACGATCGCATAGTCGCAGGCGGCCATGAAGCGCGCATCCGAGGCACTGTCGCCCATTCCGAAAGTGAGGATAGGGCCGTGCTCGGCTTCGAGAGTGGCGCGCAAATGCGCCACTGCGCGCGCCTTGTTCAGCGTCTTGGGCAGCACGGCCAGGTTGTTGCCGTTGCGATGGATGAAAAAGTCGCTGCCAGGACCAGGGCCGGCGATCCACGGCAGCAAGACTTCGCGTTCGATCTCCGCGAGGCGCTCGGCAACGGCTTCATGGTCCTTGATGACGATGTAAAACGGCGTCGCAAAGTCTTCAATCAGGCGCGCGCGCGCGGGGCGACCGAGCTTGTTCTGGAAGTCGTCGATGACCCGCATTGCATCAATCAAACCTGGCAGCGCCACTTGCATGTCGCCTTGCATCTGGGCAAGCCAGATGCTGTCGAGCGCGCCGCCCGGCTGCAAGACGATGCCGCCGTAATCGAGCACCGTGTAGCTGGAAAAGGGCAGGTCGACGCGGCGAAAGGCATCGGCATTGCGTGCGGTGGCCGGGATCAGGGTCATGCCGTTTTGTGCGAAGTCGAAAAACGCGCGCTGGCGCGGCGTCGTGTAGGAGCACGGCTTGCCATCCTTCAGATAGGCGGCCGGCTGCAGTTCGGTTTCCGAAAGGCATTTTTTTGGCGTCTGGAACAGCGTGTCGTCGAGGTCAACGAACAGGAATTTCTTCAATTTGGGTCTCTGACTGAAAGTGGAATAGGCGGGCAGCCAGCGCATTGGCCAATTGCGCCAGCGCGGCGTTCAACGGTGTTTCGTGGCAGATGAATACATGCCGGTATTGTCCTGGCACAACATTGTAGAGGTAGTTCGCGATCCCTTCGCCATAATTGTCGACGCCGGCGATGATGTGACTCACCGAACCCCATGCCAGTATCGGCGAGCGCGTTGTCGATTGGACCACTACGTTCTTGCCCAGCGCTTCGAGTTCGCGCGCCAGCAGGAAGGCCGGGTGCATGAATTCGCCGGTGCCCAGCACCAGCACCGATGCATCGCCCTCGATCTGCGCTGCCAGCTTGATCGCCAGTTCCGTGGGCGCTGCCAGCGCATGCTCCAGGCCGATGCGCCCGAATGCGGCGCTGGCGCCGCGTTCGGCGTCAGCGTCGAAGCGCTGGGCTGGCGCCGCCTCGTGCTTTGCCGCCGGCGCCAAGCCGGCTTTGAAACTGTAGTGGCCCGACAGGGCTGCGCCCACCGTGGTCGGGATGCCAAAGCGTGCGCTCAACGCATCATTGGCCTGGGCTCCCATGAAATTGGTGATCAAGGAAAGATGCAGGCGTTCGAGCTGCGGATAGCGGGCGCGGCACACGCAAGCGAGATTGACGAAGGTATTGCCGGTGCTGGCTTCATCGTCGACCAGTACCAGACTACGCGCGCTGGCAAACAGCGCGCTCGCCTCGTTCGACAGATGCAGGAATTGGCGCGGCGCGTGGCTGTGCGATTCCTCGAATTCGAAGAAGGGCACGCTGCCCACGCGATAACGCGAGCTGTGCAAGAACAGCGCAGTTTGCTCAGGGTGGGCGCGCAGATACGCTTCGAACACGCCTTGGCCGAGACCGATCGCGGTCTCGGCCAGGGCGATGAAGACCACCGGACCGGGCAAATCGGGCGCAATCTGGCGCGCCAGATCATCGTGCAGCGCCGCCATCTGGCGCGGTGCGGCCGGCCAGTGCTTGCCCAGCACCTTGGACAGGAACAGAAAACCGCGCTTGGCATTGGCGCGCGCGGCAAAACCGATCAGGTCAATCAGCGGGAAACGCGCTTCGTCGACGCTCAAGCTCAGTTCGCCGGTCGGCATCTGGTGGATCAGAGGGGTATTCATGGCAGCTCCACTGCGAGCGCCATTTCGCCGACCCGCATCCCGTTCCTGATCGCCGGCACTTGCACGCTGGCAAAGCCGCAGTCGAAGCCGCGCAGCGCAATATAGGGCAAATTGGGGCCGGCCGCACATGCCATCCCGATGCCGCCCGACATCCTTGGATTAATTTCCAGCAAGGCCAGCCCATGGGCGCCTTCGCGAAACTGGATGTTGAAGATCCCGTTCAAACGATAGCTGCGCGTCAATTCGGTACAGGCTTGCAAGATATCGGCGCGCAAGTCGATCAACTGGCCCTGGCCGCCGACATGGGGCTTCTTGCGCGGCACCGCGCAGATCAGATTGCCATCGTCGGCCACGCAATCGGCGCTGAACTCATGACCGTCGAGGTATTCCATCAGCAGCAGCGGCTTGAATTGCCCCATCTGCGCCAAGCCGGTGCGCAATTCCTGTGCATTGATATGGTAGAGCGCGCCGGCCAGCAGCAGCGTGGCATTGCTGCGCTCTTCGTCGAGGACAGCAAAACCGAGGCCGTAGACCGACTCAGACGGTTTGATGCACAGTTTTCGGTGCAGCGGACGCAGTTCTGCATAGGCAGC
>CANFGA010000081.1 GCA_947446335.1 Oxalobacteraceae bacterium
CGCTGTCGTCGTCAAGGATGGCACCGTGATCGCGCTCGGCTACAACCAGCCGATCGGCTTGCATGATCCAACTGCGCACGCCGAGATCGTGGCGCTGCGCGCCGCCGCCAAGGCATTGGGCAATTACCGCCTGCCAGGTTGCGAGCTGTACGTGACGCTGGAGCCGTGCGTGATGTGCTGCGGCGCGATGCTGCATGCGCGCCTGGCCCGCGTGGTGTTCGGCGCCAGCGACCCGAAGACCGGCGCCGGCGGCTCGGTGCTGAACCTGTTTTCTAACGAGCAACTCAACCACCAGACCGGCATCGCCGGCGGGGTGCTGGCCGGCGCTTGCGGCGCGATGCTGAAGCGTTTTTTTGCAGAACGCCGCAAGGCTGCCAGCGAACTGAAGAAACTGGCTTGAAAAAGCTCGCTGGCTGATCATCCACCCTCGACAGGAGTCGCATGAACCATTTTCCAGAAATCGGCATCGCCATTGTCGCTCCCGGCGGCTATGCGCCGGACGATGCGGCAGTGGCGCGCGGCATTGCCCGGCTTGAAGAGCGTGGTTGCCTAGTGCACAATTACTACGAGGCCGACAAGAAATTCCAGCGCTTCGGCGGCACCGACATCGCCCGCGTGGAACAATTGAACGCCGCCGCCAGCGATCCGCAAGTGCAGATCGTGATGGCGCTGCGCGGCAGCTATGGCATCAGCCGCATCTTGCCAGACATCGATTTTGATGCGATGGCCGCCAGCGGCAAGTTGTTTGTCGGCTACAGCGATTTCACCGCATTCCAGATGGGATTGCTGGCCAAGACCGGCGTGAGCAGTTTTGCCGGGCCGATGTTTTGTGACGATTTCACGCGCGACGAGCCGGTCGACTTCACGCTGGATCAATTCTGGAACTGCCTGCGTGGACCCGGGCATCGTGTTCAGGCCCGGGCGGAAAACAATCCGGTGCTCGATATCGAAGGGCAACTGTGGGGCGGCAATCTGGCGATGCTGACGCACTTGCTCGGCAGCCCCTGGTTTCCTGAGATCGATGGCGGCATCCTGTTTCTGGAAGATGTAGGCGAACACCCGTACCGGATCGAACGAATGATGCTGCAATTGCTGCATGCCGGCGTGCTGGAGCGCCAGAGCGCGGTGCTGCTGGGCGACTTTTCGCAGTACCGGCTCGGTTTGCTGGAAAATGGCTACGATTTCGATGCCATGCTCGGTTACTTGCGCGAGCGCCTGCCAGTTCCAATCCTGACCGGATTGCCGTTTGGCCACATCCGTGCGCGCGCGACGCTGCCGTGCGGTGCCCGCGCGCGCCTGATCTCGGATCAAGAGGGCTTTGAATTGACGATGAGCGGCTATCGGACTCTGTAGAACTACCGGAACGACTGCAGTCACATTTTTTTAACGCCATGATGAGCCCTCATCGGCACAAAATGGTAGAATTACCGGTTATTGAATCCACGCATTTAAAGGCTTTATCAGTGCTCTCTACCGCTAACATCACGATGCAATTTGGCGCCAAGCCATTGTTTGAAAACATTTCGGTCAAATTTGGCGATGGCAATCGCTATGGCTTGATCGGCGCGAACGGCTGCGGCAAGTCGACTTTCATGAAAATCCTCGGCGGCGATCTGGAATCGTCGGGTGGCAACGTCATGCTCGACACCAACGAGCGCCTGGGCAAATTGCGCCAGGACCAGTTCGCGTTTGAAGACATGCGCGTGCTCGATGTCGTCATGATGGGTCACACCGAGATGTGGGCCGCGATGCAAGAGCGCGATGCAATTTACGCCAACCTCGAAGCGACCGACGACGATTACATGGCCGCCGCCAACCTCGAAGGCAAGGTTTCCGAATACGACGGCTACACGGCCGAATCGCGCGCCGGCGAATTGCTGCTCGGCGCCGGCGTCGGCATCGAATTGCACCAGGGACCAATGAGCAATGTGTCGCCGGGCTGGAAGCTGCGCGTGCTGCTGGCGCAGGCACTGTTCTCGAATCCTGACATCCTGCTGCTCGACGAGCCGACCAACAACCTCGACATCAACACGATCCGCTGGCTGGAAGACGTGCTCAACGAGCGCAATTCGACGATGATCATCATTTCCCATGATCGCCATTTTCTGAACCAGGTCTGCACCCACGTGGCCGACATGGATTACGGCACCCTGAAAATCTATCCGGGCAATTACGACGAATACATGTTTGCATCGACCCAGGCGCGCAACCAGCAACTGGCCAACAATGCAAAAGCGAAGGACAAGGTCGCCGAGCTGCAGGAATTCGTGCGCCGTTTTGCCGCCAACAAGTCCAAGGCGCGCCAAGCCACATCGCGCGCCAAGCAGATTGAAAAGATCAAGGTCGATGACATCAAGCCGTCGTCGCGTGCCTATCCCTTCGTGCGTTTCGACGGCGAAAAGAAATTGCACCGGATGGCGGTCGAAGTCGAAGGCATTTCGAAAACCTTCGACCATCCGCTGTTCAAGAATTTCAGCATCATGGTCGAAGCCGGCGAGCGCATTGCGATCATCGGCGCCAATGGCGTGGGCAAGACCACGATGTTGCGCTGCATCGGCGGCGACGATGTTGCCGGTTTGCATCCCGACCAGGGCCGCATCAAGTGGGCCGAGAATGCGAACGTGGGCTACATGCCGCAAGATCCGACCGAAGACTTCGCCAAGGATGCCGTGCTGACCGACTGGATCGGCCAGTGGACTCAGGAAGGCGACGACGATCAAGCCGTGCGCTCGATCCTGGGCCGCTTGCTGTTCGGCGGCGACGATGTCAAGAAATCGGTGCATGTGCTGTCCGGTGGTGAAAAAGGCCGCATGATGTACGGCAAGCTGATGCTGGGCCGCCACAACGTGCTGCTGATGGACGAGCCGACCAACCACATGGACATGGAATCGATCGAGTCGCTCAACATCGCGCTCGAAAAATACGCCGGCACGCTGATCTTCGTCTCGCACGATCGCGAATTCGTCTCTTCGTTGGCAAACCGCATCATCGAGATCAAGGAAAACGAAGTGATCGACTATCGCGGCAATTACGAAGATTACCTGCGCAGCCAGGGCATCGACTGATCACCGCATCGATGCCTGATTTGTCCTGAATTGCATGGGCCTGCCGCAGCGATGCTGCGGGCCCATCCCTTTTTTGGTGGCATCAATTGCCACTTGCATGCCAGTTGCACTCCTCTTTTACGTTACCCTTACGCCGAGTTCATCCATGTCCCTAGAGTCCACCCTCACGCTGCCGACCAAGGCTGTCGAGTACGAGCACCCACAAGACGGGCGCAGTTGCACCGCGCTGGCCTGGGCGCGCATCCCTGCGACGCCATCCATAGACCAGAAAGTGGCGTTGAAAGAGCGCATCCGTGGCTTGCTGAAGGAGCGCGGCGCGGTGCTGGTCGCCCATTATTATGTCGATGCCGACATCCAGGACCTGGCCGAAGAAACCGGCGGTTGCGTCTCCGATTCGCTGGAAATGGCGCGCTTCGGGCGCGACCATCCGGCCAGCACGCTGGTGGTGGCCGGGGTGCGCTTCATGGGCGAAACGGCGAAGATATTGAGCCCTGAAAAGCGGGTCCTGATGCCGGATCTGGAGGCGACCTGCTCGCTCGATCTGGGTTGCCCGGCCGACGAGTTCGCCGCTTTTTGCGATGCGCATCCGGATCGCACCGTCGTCGTTTATGCCAATACCAGCGCCGCCGTCAAGGCGCGCGCCGATTGGATGGTGACTTCATCGATCGGACTCGACATCGTGGCCCACTTGCATGCCCAGGGCAAGAAGATCCTGTGGGCGCCCGACAAGCATCTCGGCTCTTACATCCAGAAACAGACCGGCGCCGACATGCTGCTGTGGCAAGGTTCCTGTCTGGTGCACGATGAATTCAAGGGCATCGAACTCGAACTGCTGAAGGCCGAGCATCCCGAGGCGCGCGTGCTGGTGCATCCGGAGTCGCCAGCGGACGTCGTCGCGCTGGCCGATGTCGTCGGTTCGACCTCGCAAATGATCGCTGCTGCGCAAACGATGGATGCCACCACCTTCATCGTCGCCACCGACAATGGCATCTTGCACAAGATGCGCTTAGCAGCGCCCGGCAAGATCTTCATCGAAGCGCCCACCGCCGGCAACAGCGCCACCTGCAAGAGTTGCGCCCATTGCCCATGGATGGCGATGAATGGCTTGCAAAATCTGGCCGATGTGCTGGAAAAAATGGACCAGGAAATCAGCGTCGATCCGCTGGTCGGGCAGCAGGCGGTGAAATCGATCAACCGGATGCTCGACTTTGCAGCGGCCCGAAAAGCGAACGTGCAGCCTGGCCCCGATCTGGCCGATGAAGGCAAGCTGTTTTCGACAGTGGGGCCGGCATGAGCACGCTGAGCAACCCGTTCGGGGCGTTCGATCCGGCGTTGGCCGCTGCCTTGGTCGCCAACGTGCAAGCGGCGCTGCAGGAAGATGTCGGCAGCGGCGACTTGACCGGTCTCCTGGTGCCCGTTGGCCGCGTGACGGCGCAAGTGACGGTGCGCGAAGCGGCGGTGCTGTGCGGCGCGCCCTGGTTCGAAGCTGTCATGCATGGTCTGGACCCGGGCATCGCGATCGAATGGCGCTATGCCGAAGGTGATCTGATGGCCGCTGATACCATCGTTTGCACGATAGCGGCGCCGGCGCGCGCCTTGCTGACGGGCGAGCGCAGCGCATTGAATTTCCTGCAACTGCTGTCGGCGGTGGCCAGCGCCACGCGCCGCTATGTCGATCTGGTCGCCGGCACCGGCGCCGTTGTGCTCGACACGCGCAAGACCTTGCCGGGTCTGCGCCTGGCGCAAAAATATGCAGTCAGGGTCGGCGGTGGCCAGAATCAGCGACTGGCCTTGTACGACGGCATCCTGATCAAGGAAAACCATATCGCCGCCGCCGGCGGCATCGCCCCTGCGCTGGCTGCCGCTGCCAAGCTCAATGCGGCAGTGACGATCCAGATCGAAGTGGAAAACCTGGATCAATTGCAACAAGCTTTGCAAGCCGGCGCCACGTCAGTGCTGTTGGACAACTTCACGCTGGACATGATGCGCGAGGCGGTAGCCATCACGGCAAAAAGAGCGCTGCTGGAAGCGTCCGGCGGCATCAATTTTGCAACCTTGCGCGCGATCGCCGAGACTGGCGTCGACCGCATCTCGATCGGCAGCCTGACCAAGGATATCCGGGCGACCGATTACTCGCTGCGGGTAATCTGACAGCCAGGTGCCAGGCTCGATCGGGGTATCCTATCATGGGAAATTCCTGCGCTGTCCGCCCTCGATTGAACCTGGCCCCTGCATCAAGCAAGAATCGTGATGATGGCAATGGCCATGCCGACATGGAAAAGTTTCAAAAGCCAGTCAGCACATGTCGCACCAGCAGCGCAGCCATTACCCACATGGTGATGCCAATCAAACCGTCGAGCAACTGCCACGCCCTTGGCCGGGCGAACCACGGCGCGAGCCGACGTGCGCCAAACCCTAAAAGACAGAACCAAAACAGACTGGCAACACTCGCTCCGGCCACGAACCACAACCTCAGCGCCGCAGGTTGCTGTGCCCCGATGCTGCCCACCAGCAGTACCGTGTCCAGATAAACATGGGGATTGAGCAGCGTGAATGCGGCTGCCTGCGCAAGGGCACCCGCCAGACTCAGGACTGCGCCCGTTTCGGCCACCCGCAGTTGGTTCGATTGCCGTGCACGGCGCAGCGCCTGCCATCCATAAGTTGCCAAAAATGCAGCGCCAAGCAATGCCAGAGCGCGCGCGATGTCCGGGCGCTCGCCCAGCGCTTGCGCCATGCCCATGACGCCGGCACTGATCAGCAACGCGTCTGCGATGGCACAGAACAACACGATGCCTGCCACATGCTCGCGGCGCAATCCTTGTCTCAGCACGAACGCGTTTTGTGCCCCAATGGCCATGATGAGTCCCAGGCTCAACGTCAGTCCCTGCATGAAAGCAGGTGCGGCAAAAGATAGGAAATAAGGCAGGTTTGTCATGCGCGAAGCTTGCCTACGGTTGACAATAAAGGCAAACTATCTTTTCTTCATCTAATTAAGAATATCTAATCCCATGCTGGACTATGCTTCACTCTCTGCGCTCGCTGCCGTGATACGAGAAGGCAGTTTCGAGCGCGCAGCGCGCGCACTTCACGTGACGCCGTCAGCCGTTTCGCAACGTATTCGCTTGCTGGAGGAGCAGGTCGGTTGTGCATTGGTGGTCCGCGCACAGCCTTGTCAAGCCACGCAAACGGGGCGACGCTTGTGCCAGCATGTGGACCGGGTGCGTCTGCTGGAGCATGAATTGCACGGCGAAGTACCTACGCTGGGGCAAGACGAGATAGTGCGAGTGCCGTTACCTGTCGCGGTCAATGCAGACAGTCTTGCCACTTGGTTTGCCCCTGCGATGGCGTGCTTCGCTGCGGGGGCCCCTGTGTTGATGGAGGTGGCTGTGGACGACCAGGACCACACTGCCCAATGGCTGCATTCCGGAAAAGTACTTGCCGCTGTGACGGCTACTGCGCGTGCTGCATCGGGTTGCAACAGTCGTCCGCTGGGCGCCATGCGCTACCTCGCAGCGGCCAGTCCGGCCTTCATCGAGCGCTACTTCGCCCAAGGTGTCGGAGTCGACAGTTTGGTCCTTGCCCCAAGTCTGCTGTTCAATGCCAAAGATGAATTGCAGACACGTTGGGTGCAGCGACTGTGCCATCGGCATGTTGAATTACCCCGGCACACGCTACCGTCGCCTCAGGCTTATGTTGCTGCATCAATCGCAGGCATGGGCTGGGGCTGGGGCTTGCATCCGCAAGAGTTGATCGCAGTTCATCTCGACGAGGGCACACTCATCGAACTGGTCCCCGATACGCCACTGGATGTGGCTCTGTACTGGCAACAGGCGCGCGCCACGTCGTTGTTACTTGATGGATTGACCAAAGAGGTGCTCGCTGCAGCCAGTTCTGCCTTGATACAGGGCTAATCAGCATCGCTCTCCAATCGAGCCTGGCCCCTGGCGACCGGATTGCGATGCGCAAGCGCCAAACAGCTTGCGGTAATCGCTGGAAAACTGGCTGAAGTTGTCGAAGCCCCAGTTTGATGCGACAGCGCCTATCGCTTCCTTGCCCGATTGCGGATAGCGCAACTGGCGCCGAACGCCGTTCAGCCTGACCCGGCGCAGATACTGGGTCGGACTCATGCCGACAATATCCTCGAAACAGTATTGCAGCGTGCGCCGGCTCACGTGTGCCTGTTCGCACATTTGTGGCACGGTGATGGCTTGATCCAGATGGGACAGCACATGATCGCGTACGCTGGCGACGATACGCTGGCGACGCTGGAAACTGCCGGCCGCCGCCGGCAACCCGTCGCCCTTGCCGAGCAGCGCCAGCAAATTTTGTAGCAGAGCATGCTGCAAGGATGCGCTATCAGCCTGATTCTGGCAGGCCAGCAAAGCCTTGATGGCATTGACGCATGCTGCGCGCGCCAAGGGCGATACTCGCAACACTTCCCAGCTTTGCAAGCTGTGCCAGTCGATCTGGCAATCATCCTGCGCCTGCTCCATCAACCATTGCTGGCACACGACGATGCCGTGAATCGCATGCCCGCTGCTTGTGAGCAATTCGAATTCGCGATTGCCAGTATGCAGCATGATCAATTCCGGCTCCACCTTGCGCCCGTTGATCCGATTGTCTTTGGCATGCCCAAGATCATGATCAGGAAAGCCGAACCAGAGCGAACCGGGCATCACGCGGCATGACTGACGCACAGCCTGGTTGATGGTTTCCCGGAAGACTTGCAGGCGCGGCAGGCACAGTTCATCGAGCGTACCCTGGAAGCGGCCAGCGCTGATCTGATCGTAACTTTGTTGCCAGCCACTGAGGTTGCGTGCGAGCTCGTCGGCGTCATGCGTCGAGACAGTGCGAAAAACCGGTGCTGCGTGCAACACTGATTCAGCGATGGACAAGTTTGTTTCAATTTGGTGCATGCTGGCCTCGTCAACTTTGCCGAAATTCGATAACGCCCGCCTGCGCGCACGTTTTATACTTTAACTTTAGCAACTTCCATGCCTGTCCTGATTCAGGCATGACTTGCCCAGGCACGCATTCACGCAAGCACAAGTCCGATTCAATAAACCTACTGGAAATCTTCGATGACATCGACCACTGGAACCAACAAGGCAGCCGCGATACCCGCCCTGAAACAAACCCTGGGCACGGTGCAACTGTGGGGCATCGCGGTCGGACTGGTGATTTCAGGCGAGTATTTCGGGTGGAGCTATGGCTGGGCCTCGGCCGGCACGCTCGGCTTCACGGTGACCGCGATTTTCGTTGCGGCGATGTACACCACGTTCATTTTCAGCTTCACCGAACTGACGACCTCGATTCCACACGCCGGCGGTCCGTTCGCCTACAGCAAGGCCGCGTTCGGTCCGACCGGCGGCTATCTGGCCGGCGCTGCGACGCTGATCGAATTCGTGTTTGCGCCGCCGGCGATCGCCTTGGCGATCGGTGCCTATTTGAACGTGCAATTTCCGGCGCTGGACCCGAAATTGATCGCGCTGGGCGCCTACCTGGTGTTCATGACGCTCAACATCGTCGGCGTGCAGGTGGCGGCGACCTTCGAGTTGCTGATCACGCTGGTGGCCATTGCCGAATTGCTGGTGTTCATGGGGGTGGTGGCGCCCGATTTTTCGATGGCCAATTTCACTAGCGGCGGCTGGGCTGGCCAGGATAGCTTCAGTCTGGCGGCGATCCCCGGCATGTTTGCCGCGATTCCATTTGCGATCTGGTTTTTTCTGGCGATCGAAGGAGTGGCGATGGCGGCCGAGGAAGCGAAGGATCCGCAGCGCTCGATTCCGATCGCCTATATCACCGGCATCTTGACGCTGGTGGTACTGGCGATCGGCGTGATGCTGTTTGCCGGCGGCTCGGGCGACTGGACGCGCTTGTCCAACATCAACGATCCCTTGCCGCAAGCGATGAAAGGCGTAGTCGGAGAAAACAGCAATTGGCTGCACATGCTGGTATGGCTGGGCTTGTTTGGCTTGATCGCGTCGTTCCACGGCATCATCATCGGCTATTCGCGCCAGATTTTCGCGTTGGCGCGCGAAGGCTATCTGCCGCATTATTTTTCCCGCATCCATCCGCGCTTCCATACTCCGCACCGGGCCATCCTGGCCGGTGGCGTCGTTGGCATCGCCGCCATTTACAGCGATCAATGGATCACGATCGGCGGCCAGACGCTGACGGCGAACATCGTCACGATGGCCGTGTTCGGCGCAATCACGATGTACATCGTCAGCATGCTTGCCTTGTTCAAGCTGCGCCGCAGCAAGCCCG
>CANFGA010000082.1 GCA_947446335.1 Oxalobacteraceae bacterium
CATCGGATCGAAATGGGTGCGCTGGCCCAGCATCAGATAGACCCGCAAGGTCTCGTACAGATAATCATTGTTATTGGCGCTGTCGCGCCGCAATTGCTGCTCCATGCCCAGCAAGATGCGCGGCAACAGGATGGACCGGAGCATGTTCTGATACGCCGCCTGGGCGCCCTCGCCCAGCTTGTCGCCCTGATACAGGCCGAAACGCATCAGCAACGACGCGCTCTGGCCTTGCCGGGTCCCCGGCAAATCGCGCAGCGCGTCAAACAAGGGCAACGCTTGCAACTCGGTCGCCGGCGAGACCAAGGCGGCAGCGCGTCGATTCACATCGGCCACCGCCAGCGCGACCCCGTCGACATGGCGCGCATTGCGCATGTAGCTGGTCAGCAGCGCCGCGCACAGCACGATGAAAGCGAGCGCGACCAAGCTGGAGGCGCCCCACTGCAGCGCGCGCCGTTGCCGTTCCAGCTTCAGATTGACGCTCGCCAGGTTCGCTTCAGGAAAAATGACCTCGCGCAGCAAATTGGTCAGGAAATAGCTGCGCCCGCTGATGGCGTTCGGCGCCAATGCCTGTCGCTCCAAGCCGAAGACGGCAGCCATCGCGCCCATCACGCGATCGATCGGGCTGCCTTGCTGGGTCCCGCTGGTGAAATACACGCCGCGCAACAAGGCCTTTTCTTCATACGTAGACGATGCAAACACTTGCTGCAGGAAGTCACCGAGCACATCGCCGATGCCGGCAAATTGCTGTGGCAAGCTGTAGACCAATGCGCGCCGCTGCCCGTCGCGCTCCTGCTGTACGCGGCTGAGCACGCGTGCCTGCAATTGCTGCTCCAGCAACTGGAATTGGGCCGCAAAGGTGGACAGGTCGGCATCCACCTGCATGCCCTCGGCCAGTGGAAACGTCATGCCCCACACCTGGGCCCGTTCGTCGCGCCCCAGATTGTCAAAAAATTCGACGAAACCGGCCAGCAAATCGCACTTGGTCACCATCACGTAAATCGGAAAACGGATGCCCAGGCGCTCGTGCAATTCCTTGATCCGTTCGCGTATCGCCTGCGCCTGAACCCGGCGTGCCGCCGGGCTTTGCTGCAACAAATCAGCCACGCTGAGCGCAACGATGACGCCATTGACCGGGCGCCGGCGCCGATATTTGCGCAGCATTGTCAGGAATCCTTCCCACGCCGCCTTGTCCACTTCGGTGTAACTGTCCTGGGTCGTGTAGCGCCCTGCCGTGTCGAGCAATACGGCCTCATCGGTAAACCACCAGTCGCAATTCCTGGTGCCGCCGACGCCGCCAATCGCGTCCTTGCCCATGCTGTCGGCGAGCGGAAAGCTCAAGCCCGATTGCACCAGCGCGGTAGTCTTGCCCGAGCCTGGCGCGCCGACGAACAGATACCACGGCAATTGAACCAGGCTGCGCCCGCCGGGCCGGGACTTCCTCAGCACCGCCATCGCCTGTTGCAAGCGCTGGCGCAAAATTGCCAGTTCGGCCGCAGCTTCCACCGATCCAGGCGCCACCGCCTGCCCCTCGCCCGTCACGCCCTGCATCAACGTGGCATTGGCGCGCCGCGCTGCCACCATTTTCCAGGCCAGCACAGCAAACCAGATCAGGAACAGCAGACCGATCACGATCCAGCGCACGCGCGACGAGGCAAACGGTTCGCTGCCATTGAAGGCAAGCAAAGGCCCTTCGAACCAGATGATCAGCGATAACAGCAGCACACCAAGCAAGGACAAGACCTGCGGCTTGCGCAGCCACGAAAAGAGACGCTTCATAGGAATCCAGAGTTCGGTGGTAAAAAAGTCATCGTCGGAGACAAAATCAAGGCATTTGCTGCACCAGCAACACGATGTCGACGCGCCGGTTCAGCGCGCGATTGGCCGCGCTGTCGTTGGTGACCAGCGGATCGGTATCGCCGCGCGCCTCGACCTGATAGCGCTCCAAGGGGCCGGCGCGCTCGGCCAGCATGATCATGACCGCGCGCGCGCGGCCCTTGGACAAATCCCAGTTCGATGGAAACTTGACCGAGAAGCGGCCCTTGGTGCTGTCGGTATGGCCGATCACGATGACCTTCCCTGCCACCGACTTCAAGGCGTCGCCTATGCGTTCGAGCAAGCCGATGAATTCGGCATCGACCTCGGCGCTGCCGGATGCAAACACGCCATCGCCGCGCAAAGTGACGACCGAACGCTGCGCCGTTTCGACCACGCGCACCAGGCCGCGCTCGATATCGGCGGCCAGAAAGGCGCGCAGCCGCTGCACCGGGACAGCGGCCACAGGAACCGGTGCAGGCGCTGCGATGGCGGTCGGCACAGCCAATTCCACCCGGATCTGGTGCAAGGCAGCAAACACCGGGTCGGACAATGTGCTCAGGTGCAGGCTCAGACCCACTTGCAGCAACAGGCACAGCACGGCAGCGCCCGCAGCCCGGACCCAGACCGGAATCACGCGCCACAGCGGTTTACCCTTGCCGCTGGCGCCGCGCCAGTGCGGCGACAACGCAGGCTCGAAGGCGCCGCGCTGGCTCTGGATCAATTGCTGCAAGCGCTCGCGCAGCAGTTCCAGTTGGGAGCGGCCATTCTCGATCACCCGGTAGCGCCCTTCCAGGCCCAGCGCAAGGCACAGATACATCAATTCCAGCACATCGAGATTGGCCGGGGCGTTCTGGCTCAGCTTTTGCAAAATCAGGAAGAATTTTTCTCCGCCCGACGCCTCGTTGTGGAATGCCACCAGCAGGCTGCGGCTGGCCCAGATGCCGCCGCCGCCCCACGGTGTCGATGAAATGGTTTCATCGAGCAAGGTGCACAGGCAATAGCGGGCTGCCGCCAGCGCTTCATGGCTGACCTGCGCCGCCCTGGCATCCAGCTCGAACTGCTTGACCGCGCCCACCAGTTGCACGCGTAATTGTTCAACATCGGGCGTAGCTCTCATCTGGCGCAGCGGCGTCACCAACTCAAACAAGGGATTGGCTGCGCGCACCAACGCATTGAGCGCGCTGCCATGCAGCCTGGGCATAGCGCTTGCCGGTTCCGCGGTGGCGGACGGCCGCGCCGGCGCGATCAGCAGCGTGGCATCGTCCGCTGGCGGCTGAACCGGCACCGGGCGCCGGCCACCCGGCGACGGAATCAGGATGGTTCTATCGGCATCCGGGAAGTGATCTGGCGGCTCATTGGCACTCAAGATGATGACCTTTGTGGTGATTTTTCATGAAAAACAGGCCAGGTCCGGTCTATTTCCGGATCGCCCAGAACTGCATCTGCAATCCGGGAAATTCATTGGGCACGTGCAGCGCAAACCCGGGCGAGGTCAGCATCGGCTTCCAGTACTCGCTGTTCTTGTCGAGTTCGAAATAGGTGTATCCGGCATGAAAAGGCAGTTGCCGCGGCGCCACCGGCAACGGGCGCAAAGCGATGCCGGGCAATTGCAAATTGACCAGATCGCGGATCTTTTCCACCGCGCCGATCTTGACCTTGGCCGGAAAACCGCTGCGTATCGCTTCCGCCGGCATCGACGCATTGACCGCCAGCACGAAGGTCGCGCTCTTGATCAGTTCCGGATCGGGCACCACCGCGACGCGGATGCCGAATTGCCGCTCTTCCAGCAGCAAAGGCACCGCATGGGAATCGGTCACCATCGACAGCGATGTGCGCAACTCGTCGATGACCGGAAAAAATGTTTCGCGCAGCTTGTCGTGGCGGTAGATCGGGTAATCGATGCGGCGCTTGTCGGCACGGGTAAAGGTCGCCAGTTCGCCCGCCAGTTGCACCAGTTCGCGGTACAGTTGTTCCGGATGCAGCCCGGTCATGCTGGCCAGATGCGCCACCAGCGGCTGGGCCCGATTGACCAGTTGCAGCAGCAGGAAATCGGCTATTTCGGCGGCCCCGGCCGCAGCGGGCTGAATCAAGCGGCCAGCCAGCGCCTCGCCGCGCTGATGCAAGGAGCCGAGCAATTCATCGACAAACGCACTCAGGCGCGGCGCGACGCGAAAATCCAGACACGGCGGGCAATAATCGGGATCGAGCACGATGCGATTGTCAGGGCGTCTCTCGATGATGCGCGCCACGCCCAGCCCGGTATAGGCATTGGCTACCTCGTTTTCCAGCGCCAGACGCAGGCGCAATTGCCCCACTTGCATCAAGGCGCTGTTGTCCAGGCCATTGCTATCGCGCACTTCGCATTCGGCGCTACGGTGACGGGAAAAATTGTTGTGCTGATCGCCATCATCGAGTTCGGCGATGCCGGGGCGACGCGACGGCAGCGCCAGCATCACCAGCACATTGCGCGCATCTTCGGGCACGTTCAAAGGCAAGGGCAAGGCATCATCGAACGGCAGGATCAACGGCGTGCCATCGGGCAGCACCGCGCTGCAAGAGAGCAGCGCCAGCTTGCCCAGCGCCAGTTGCTGCTCGTCGATCTCGATACTGGCAAAGCCCCACGAGTAGGGTTGCAAGCGCGCCACCCGTGCCTCCAGCAATGCATGCAGATAGCGGTCGTGCTGCTGCAAATGCTGCGGCTGCAACAGCATCCCTTCGGACCAGATTACCTTGCTATTCCACGACATTTTTCCCGCCAATCAAAAAATGGATCCCGCGCTGGCCACGCAACGAGCGATGGATGAACCGGTCATTCCCGCCCTTGGCGCAGCCTGTGCATTTGTTCTTCATACGCAACACCGAATTTTTCGCCAAACAGGCGCTGGAAATCGTCGTCGGCCTGGTTCGACATCTCCTTGTACAACTCGACCAAGCGGTCCCACAGCTTGGCCTTGCGATTAGCCACCAGCAACTTGTCCAGCACGCCAGGCACTTGCAGACGCTGCTCGATCACCAAAGGATCGAAGCGCTGCAACACGCCCGCCAGCGCCCCGTTCATCCCGGCCAGCATCGCCAGTTCGTGCGCCTTCAGATCGTCGTAGGCATTCGCATACGCCTTCACCGGCGCCATGTAGCCGGGATGCGGGCTGGCCAGCATCTGGATCAGCGCATGCTCGGCATCGGGAAAAAACTTGAGCGGATTGTTCGCGATGCTGCCGATCATCGTCATTTCCAAGCGGCTTTCGCGCTTGGTCACCGCGCGCGCCATCAGTACGCCCATGGTGCCGGTGGTGGCCTCGCGCAGCATCGCACCGACCAGTTCGGCCAGTTCAGGCGCCGACAGCGTCGTTTCCAGCGCGCTCATGCCCAGACCGCGCAACAACGCTTGCAGCACGGCGCCATCGGCGGCAGCGGGCGAACCCAGCGGCGCGATGACGGATGCCGACTGGAACACGGGCGCGGGCGACATGAAAGGCGCAGCCGGGACAGCAGGCACTTCGACCTGCGCCGGCATGGCGACCGGGGCTGCGGCCAGGCGCGGCGGCAGAAAATCGGCCAGCGGATCGTAATCGTCGGGTATGCCCATGCCGCCCGGCGCCACAGATTCTGCAGTTGCCACAGGTGCTGCAGGCGCGGCGGATGCCACCGGACCAGGCAGCGGGAAGGCGAATATTTCCGGCGATACATGATCACTTTCAGCCCCACCGAACTGCGCGCCGGCCGGGGTAGCGCCTCCGGGAGCACCGAACAGATCGATGTCAAACGCATCGCCACCGTGCAGGTCGCCAAAATCGAGAATATCGGCGCCGAGCAGCGGGTCGGTGCTGCCAAGGTAGACTAGGGACGGCGCCGGCTGCGGCACCGGTTCACACTGCAGCGGCGACAGCGGCAGCACAGCAGGCGCCGCTTCGGCGCTGAGCGCCACTTGCAACTGATAGTCGCCGATGTTCAGGCGATCGCCATCGGCCAGCAGCATCTGGCGACCAGTCCCGAGCGGGCGGTCATTGATCAGGCTGGGATTGCTGCCGACATCGGTCAGGTAATAGCCGCCATCGTGGAACGTGATGCGGGCATGAATGCGGGAAATATATTTGCTCGGATCGTCCAGCACCAGATCATTGCCGGGCGCGCGCCCGATGGCGCCGCCCAACTGGTCGAAGCTGCGCGCCATCGGCAGCGCTGCTCCTGCATACGTTTGAACGCTCAGCGTGATGGGCATCGGGATCCTGCAAAATGAATCATTCGCACCGGGGTGTGACCAGCATGGCGTTGGCACAAACCGATGCAGCGTGCAGTGTTTTTCATAGCGCACCCACTTCCTTGAGAAACTTGTTGCGCTCCTGCTCCACAGGCAGTTGTTCGGCCAGCAGGCGATAAAACTGGGCCGGGCTGCTGGTCGACTTGGCGGCGCGCCTGACCACGACCTTGGCGATCGGCCCGATATAGGCGAGCAGCTTCTGGTGCGCCGCTTCCATCATCTCGGCGCTCAGTTGCAGATGGGTGCCGCCGCCCGATAGTTCGCCAAGCTCGGTAGCGGCCATGTTGCTGCCAGCGCCCATGCCGAGCGTAGCGCCGATGGTGGACATGCCGAGTTTTTTCTTGATCGCCTTGACCGCATCGAGAAACTGGGCCCGGCCCTGAACGGAACTGACATGCGGCAGCAACTTGTTGCACAGATCATCGATATCGATCGCCTCGCGCGCGGCATTTTTCAGCAGCAACCTGGCCATCGGCCCGATCTGCATCGACAGCGCCACCTGCACATCGGGCGCGCTGTCGAGCAGCCACTGCGGCGCCGTTGCTGCCAGCGCGCTGCCGGTGGCGCCCGGCAATACGCTCGCCGAGCCGCTCGGGATTGCGAAGGACGCTGCCGACGCTGCGGTGGCCGCCAATGCGGTGGCCGGCACTCCGGTGGCCGGCTTGCGAAACGCCAGCACGGTGCGCTCGTCGTCTTCTTCGGTCTGCGCCGCGCCGCCGCTCTGTTGCAACTGCGCCTCCAGCAGCGCGGCGAGAAATGCCAGCGCATTCGGGAAGCGGTCACCAGCCTGCTTGGCGATCGCCTTTTGCACCACCGCGTCGAAAGCAGGCTTGAGCGCCGGTTGCAACTGGCTCGGATTGGCCGGCGTCACGTTCATGATCTGGTGCATGACGACCGAGGCGGCGCCGCAAAACGGGCGCACTCCGGTCAGCATCTGGTACAGCACGATGCCGGCGGCGAACAGATCGGAACGGCCATCGACGCTCTCGCCGCGAAACTGCTCGGGCGACATGTAGCTCGGCGTGCCGATCACGGCGCCAACCTGGGTCAACGTCGACGACTCGATCTTGGCGATGCCGAAATCGGTGACCTTCACTTGCGCACTGGCGGTGATGAGGATGTTGGCCGGTTTGATATCGCGGTGTACCACGCCGCGTGCATGGGCATAGTCCAGCGCGCGCAACAACTGCGCCATGCAGGCGATGCAGGCGCCCAGATCCATCGGCACCCCTTGCACCAGGAAGGCATTGAGCGCAGTGCCGTCGACGTATTCCATCGCGATATAGGTGACGCCGTCGCTCTCGCCATAGTCATATACCGAGACGATGTTGGGATGCACCAGACGGCCCGACGCCTGCGCCTCGGTCTTGAAGCGGGCCACCAGTTCGTTTTCCTGCAAGCCGTCGAGCAATTCGGAGCGGATGGTCTTGAGCGCGACCGCGCGTGCGATGTTGGCGTCATATGCCCGATACACGACCCCCATCGCGCCGCTGCCCAGCACGCCATCGATCCGATACTTGCCTATTTTTTCCATCATCTCCAGCTTCAATGATTATTCTTCCAGCATCTTCAACGCGCTGGCCAGGCTGGTGCGCATGCGGGTAAACGATTGCGCCAGCGCGCTCAATTCATCGTTACCCTTGACGTTGAAATCGGCAGCCTCGAACTTGCCCATGCTGACCTGGTCGGCCACCAGCGCGAGGTTCTTGATGCGGCGCGTCACGAACAGATGGACCATGACGTTGAGCGCGATGAACACCGCGACGAATACCCCCAGCAGCGACAGCATGAAGGTGCGAAAAATCGACTCGGCGCGCTGCAACGGCACCATCATCGGCACCGAAATCACCTGCGCGCCGATGATTTCATTGAGCTGCCAGCCGAAGCCATTGTTGGTGCCATAAATGTCGAGCATCGTCTTCGGCGCTGCGGCGGCGGTGCTGTGGCAAGCGAGGCAGGCGGCATCCTTGATCTGCAGCGGCCGGGCGATGTACAGGCTGCGCCCGATGGCGCTATCGCGCTCGCCGGAGACTTCCTTCAATTCGGGCCTCTTGCGCAACTGCTGCACGATGTCCGCTTCCCAGTCGGTCGCCTTGTCGCGCAAGTTGGTCGGGTTCAGCGTCGCCTCCTTGTAGGAAAAATCTGGATACGACTTCAGGATCACGTTCAAGTGTTCGACCGCCGAATACGACGGCACCGACTGCGGGTGGAAGGTGAGCTCCATCTGCTCTTTCAGCAGCGGCGCGATCTGGCTGGCCGTGTAACCGCGCACGCTCTTCGCCGCTTCCAGCAGCAAGCGCGCATTTTGCAGCGTCTCTTCGCGCGCGCTCTCCTTGAGCAAGCGGTCGGCCACCACGCCGGCGGCGATGAAGCCGACCGCAAAGATCGTCACGAACACCAGGTTGAATTTGGCGGCTATCGAAAACTTCATGTGCATCCCTCAAGAACGGTGGACTATCAACACTGCCGGACGCAAACCGGGCTCTCTCATGCCGGCGCTAATTGATCTTCACCAGGGCACCTTCGATCGTCAGCACGGCGTCCGCCTTGATGGTCATCATCGCACCGGCCTTGACCTCGACATTGGCATCGGCCTCGATCGCGATCTGCACCGACTTGATCGTGATCTTGGCCGGTTCGATCTTGATGCTGCTGCCACCGACTTTCAATTCGATAGCCGTCGTCGCCTCGATGACGATGGTTTTACTGACGGTGATCTTCTGGTCGCCGCTGACGGTCACGCTCTGGTCGTTCTTGATCGCAACCGTCTGGTCATGGCCGATGTCGACACGCTGGTCGTTCTGGATCGTGATGGTCTGGTCGCCCTGGTCGGCCTTTTCGACACCGACGGTCAGCACATCGTTGTTCTTGACGACGCGCTTGAAATCCTTCTCGGCCTGGATGAAAATTTCCTCGCCATCCTTCTTGTCCTCGAAGCGGATTTCATTGAAGCCGCCGCCACCTTTGGACGAATTGGACTTGATCGTGGATCTGGTCTGTCCGTCCGGCAAGCCATAAGGTGGCGTGCTGTCGGAGTTGTAGACGCAGCCGGTGACGAGCGGGCGATCCGGATCGCCTTCGAGAAAACTGACCACCACTTCCATGCCGATGCGCGGAATGAACATCGTACCCCAGCCCTTGCCGGCCCAGCTTTGCGCCACGCGCACCCAGCACGAACTGGTTTCGTCATCCTTGCCGAGGCGGTCCCAGTGGAATTGCACCTTGATGCGGCCGTGCTGGTCGGTCCAGATTTCCTC
>CANFGA010000083.1 GCA_947446335.1 Oxalobacteraceae bacterium
ATCGCCGAGGTGGCGCGCCTGCTGCAATTGGCGCCGGACGACGTCGTGGTCAATTTGCAGGGCGACGAACCGTTGATCGATCCGGCCTTGCTGGCGGCGACAGCCGCGCTGATCGGTCGCGAACTGCCGATGGCCACCTGCGCCCATCGGCTGCACGATGCGCTGGACGCCTTCAATCCGAACGTGGTCAAGGTGGTGCTCGACAAGGCTGGCCGGGCGCTGTATTTTTCGCGCGCGACCATTCCGTGGCACCGCGATGCCTTCGCCGCGTCAACATCGACAGTGCCGGCTGCATTGCCCGATGCTTACGTGGCGCTGCGCCACATCGGCTTGTACGCCTACAGCAACGCTTTTTTGCAAGTGTATCCGACACTGGCAGTCTCGCCGCTCGAAGCCATCGAAGCGCTCGAACAATTGCGCGTGCTGTGGCACGGCTATCCGATCGCGGTGCACGTGACCGACTCGCAGCCTGCGGCAGGGGTCGATACGATGGATGATCTGGTGCGCGTGCGCCTGCATTTCCCCGGTTGATCGATCCAAAAGCGCCAAAAGGATCACCCTTTGCGGCTTTTCGTGGCAATAAAGTCATGTTTAATCGATGGCGCGATGCCATTTAAATAACAAAATGATTTCCCAGAAGACTTTTGTGGTAAATTCAGGTAGAGATAGTCAGATTGGCACTATATAAAAACCGTTTCATCCATTAACTTTACAATCTGTTTTAGGAAATCATGCGACTCATTCTTTTAGGAGCCCCCGGGGCCGGTAAAGGCACTCAGGCTAATTTCATCAAAGAAAAATATAACATTCCACAAATTTCGACTGGCGACATGCTGCGCGCGGCAATCAAGGCTGGCACCGAGATGGGCATGGCGGCCAAAAAAGTGATGGATGCCGGTGGTCTGGTGTCGGATGACATCATGATCGGTCTGGTCATCGATCGCCTCAAGCAGGGCGATTGCGCCAATGGTTATCTGTTCGACGGTTTTCCCCGCACCATCGCTCAAGCTGATGCGATGAAAGCCGCCGGCATCGATGTCGACTATGTGCTGGAAATCGCCGTGCCGGACGAGTCGATCGTCGAGCGCATGGATGGTCGCCGCACCCATCCGGGTTCGGGTCGCGTTTATCACGTGAAGTTCAATCCGCCCAAGGTTGAAGGCATCGATGACATCAGCGGCGAAGCGCTGATTCAGCGCGATGACGACAAGGCAGAGACCGTCAAGAAGCGTCTGGCCGTGTATCACACCCAAACCAAGGTATTGCTGGGATACTACAACGATTGGGCCGAATCAGGCTTGCCAGGGGCGCCGAAATTTCGCAGCATCCCCGGCGTGGGTCCGGTAGAGCAAATCAGGGACAGCGCCTTCGCTGCACTGGAAAACTAAGCAGCACCAGAAGCGGACCTTGAGTCCGCTTTTTTTGGGCCTGCGCTGCACCACGGCACCAGCCGACACGATACAGGAGTCAACATGACAGCCAGTTTGTGGTTTGCGGTGGCCTGCGGCATGGCCGCCGTTGTTCATGGATTTCACTTGCGGCGCAAGATCTTGCGCCAGGATGCCGGCAATGCGCGGATGCAGGAAATCGCGCTCGCGATACAGCAAGGCGCGAGCGCCTATCTGGCGCGCCAATACCGCGCCATCGCCATCGTCGGCGCCGTGCTGCTGCTCGCCATTTTTCTGTTGCTGGGGCTGCAGACCGCGCTCGGTTTTCTGATCGGAGCGGTGCTCTCGGGCGCCTGCGGCTTCATCGGGATGCATGTCTCGGTGCGGGCCAACGTGCGCACTGCACAGGCGGCAACGCTGGGGCTGCACCAGGCGCTGGACGTGGCATTCAAGGGCGGCGCGATCACCGGCATGCTGGTGGTCGGCCTGGGTTTGCTCGGCGTGACGCTGTTTTACGCGCTGCTGATGGCGTCGGTGCCGATCGGCCTGACGCCGCACGATGCGATCAAGCCCCTGATCGGCCTCGCTTTTGGCGCTTCGTTGATTTCGATCTTTGCGCGCCTGGGCGGGGGCATCTTCACCAAGGGCGCCGATGTCGGCGCCGACCTGGTGGGCAAGGTCGAGGCCGGCATTCCCGAGGACGATCCGCGCAATCCGGCCGTGATCGCCGACAACGTCGGCGACAATGTCGGCGATTGCGCCGGCATGGCGGCCGACCTGTTCGAAACCTATGTCGTGACCCTGATCGCGACCATGCTGCTGGGCTCGCTGGTAATGACAGGGGCCGATGTGGCCAGTGCGCTGGTCTACCCGCTGTTGCTGGCTGCGGTCTCGATTCTGGCTTCGATCGTCGGCTGCCAGATGGTCAAGGCCAAGCCGGGCCAGAAGATCATGGCGGCGCTCTATACCGGGCTGTGGTGGGCCGCCGGCCTGTCGCTGCTGGGGTTTGCGCTTGTCACTTGGCAAGTCTGGGCTGAACCGGCGATGCGCATCAAGATGATGGGTGCCACCGTGGTCGGCATCGCGTTGACCGCTTTGCTGGTCTACATCACCGAGTATTACACCGGTACCGACTTCAAGCCGGTGCGCGCCATTGCCGCCGCCTCGATGACCGGCCACGGCACCAACGTCATCGCCGGCCTCGGGGTGTCGATGAAATCGACCGCGTGGCCGGTGCTGGCGGTGTGCGTCGCCATTCTCGTTTCTTACCAGTTGGCCGGCTTGTACGCGATTGCGATCGCGGCCACTGCCATGCTGTCGATGGCGGGCATCATCGTCGCGTTGGATGCCTATGGTCCGATCACCGACAATGCCGGCGGCATCGCCGAGATGGCCGGCATGCCAGAGTCGGTGCGCGCCATCACCGATCCGCTGGACGCGGTCGGCAACACGACCAAGGCGGTGACCAAGGGTTACGCGATCGGTTCGGCCGGCCTGGCCGCGCTGGTGCTGTTCGCCGACTACACGCATGCGCTCGCAGCGTTAGGCCACAGCATCAGTTTCGATCTGTCCAATCCGATGGTGATCGTCGGCCTGTTCATCGGCGGCCTGATTCCCTATCTGTTCGGCGCGATGGCGATGGAAGCGGTGGGGCGCGCGGCCGGCGCGGTGGTGCTGGAAGTGCGGCGCCAGTTCCGCGAGATCGAGGGCATCATGGACGGCAGCGCCCGGCCCGAATACGGCAAGGCGGTCGACCTGTTGACCGCGTCCGCGATCCGCGAAATGATCATCCCGTCGCTGTTGCCGGTGCTGGTGCCGGTTGCGGTCGGCATGCTGCTGGGCCCGGCCGCGCTGGGCGGCTTGTTGATGGGCGCCATCGTCACCGGGCTGTTTGTCGCGATCTCGATGACCACCGGCGGCGGCGCCTGGGACAATGCCAAGAAATACATCGAAGAAGGCCATTTCGGCGGCAAGGGTTCGGACGCGCACAAGGCGGCGGTGACCGGCGACACGGTCGGCGATCCGTACAAGGACACCGCCGGCCCGGCCGTCAATCCCCTGATCAAGATCATCAATATCGTCGCGCTGCTGCTGGTGCCGCTGTTGCCGGTGACCGGTTGGCTGGCGGTGACGGTGCCGGCTGCGGTGGTGATGACCGACAACCCATTGCCATCGATGGGCACGCTGGACAAGTCTGACACTGCCAAGCCGGCACTGGTCAAATGAGGGGGGTGGCGCTGTCAGAATGGCGCGCTGCAGCATTTTTTGCTTTTGTGCATGCGATGGATCAATCATTTCTTCTTTTTTTGTCAATAGTCGCTACAATTGACGCGATCCGAGGTTGACGTTTACGTCAACGTTACATTGCAGCGCACTTTTAAGGGTATTCCATGCAAATTCAAGACAATGTCTTCATCATTACCGGCGGTGCATCTGGCCTGGGCGCCGCGAGCGCGCGCATGATCGCCGCTGCCGGCGGCAAGGTCGTGCTGGCCGACGTGCAGGTCGAGGCTGGCACGGCGCTGGCCGCAGAGCTAGGCGGCCAGTTCGTCAAGTGCGACGTGACATCCGAAGTCGATGGCTTGGCGGTCGTCGCTGCAGCTGTGGCGCTGGGCACGCTGCGCGGCTTGATCAATTGTGCCGGCGTGGCGCCGGCGATCAAGACCGTGGGTCGCGATGGTCCGCATCCGCTCGATGCCTTTCAGCGCGCGGTCAACATCAACCTGGTCGGCACCTTCAACATGTGTCGCCTGGCAGCGGACGCGATGGGCAAGACCGAGGCCAGCGATCAAGGCGAACGCGGCATCATCATCAACACCGCTTCTGTTGCAGCATACGATGGCCAGATCGGCCAGGCGGCTTACGCATCGTCGAAGGCGGCCGTGGTCGGCATGACCTTGCCGATGGCGCGCGACCTGTCGCGCAGCGGCATCCGCGTGATGACGATCGCCCCCGGCATTTTCGAAACGCCGATGTTGCTCGGCATGCCGCCCGAAGTGCAGGAAGCGCTGGGCAAGATGGTGCCGTTCCCGCCGCGCCTGGGCAAACCCGACGAATATGCGCATCTGGCCAAGGCGATCATCGAAAACGTGATGCTGAACGGCGAAACGATCCGCCTCGATGGCGCGATCCGCATGCAGCCGAAGTGATGGCGATGCAAGAATGCAAATAAAGTTGCATCCTTTTAATATAAAATGAATGCAAGGCGCGCGGTTTTCGACCACGCGCTTTTTTTTCACCATTTTTTGGGAAGGCAATCCGATGATCAAATCGAGGATGTTGATGCTGGCGCTGTGCGCGTTTGCCAGCCATGTCGCGCTGGCCCAGGAAGCTTTGCCGGCAGCGCCCGAAGCGAGCACCGGGTACGCTGAAAAGACGGGCCGGCATGCGAAAAAAATGATGGTCGCGGCCGCCAATCCGCTGGCGGCCGATGCCGGTTACCAGATGCTGAAGCAGGGCGGCGCTGCGATCGACGCGGCGATCGCGACGCAAATGGTGCTTGGCCTGGTCGAGCCACAATCGTCGGGGCTGGGCGGGGGCGCCTTCCTGATGCATTTCGACGGCCGCCAGGTGCAAGCCTATGACGGCCGCGAAACCGCGCCGGCCGCCGCCGATGAACACTTGTTCCAGCAGCCAGATGGCAGCCCGGTAGCGTTCCAGTTTGGTGTGATCGGCGGGCGCTCGGTCGGCGCGCCGGGCGTGTTGCGGATGCTGGAACTGGCGCATGGCCAGCACGGCACCTTGCCGTGGGCCAGTCTGTTTGTACCGGCGATCAAGTTGGCCGATGCCGGCTTTCGGGTCAGCCCGCGCCTGCATCTGCTGCTCGCATCGGACCGGGATCTACGGCGCGATCCGGTCGCCGCCGCCTATTTCTACGACGCCAACCTGAACGCCTGGCCGGTCGGCCATCTGCTGAAAAATCCTGCGCTCGCCAGCACGCTGCGCCGCATCGCCGCGGGCGGCGCCGATGCGTTTTATCAGGGCCGCATTGCGCACGATATCGCGCGCAAGGTGATGAACCATGCCGGCAATCCGGGGCTGCTGAGCGCACAAGACATCAAAGCTTACCAGGCCAAGGTGCGCTTGCCGGTGTGCAGCGATTACCGACGCTGGACCGTGTGCGGCATGCCGCCGCCATCGTCGGGCGGGATCGCGATCGCGCAAATGCTGGGTATATTGGAGACGACCGATATCGGCGCGCATGCGCCACAAGATGGCGTGCTCGATGCCACTGCGATCCATCTGTTTGCCGAAGCCGGCCGGCTCGCCTATGCCGATCGCAACCGCTACGTGGCCGACACCGATTTCATCCCTTTGCCCGGCAACGGGATCGCTGCGATGGTCGACAAGACTTATCTGGCGCAGCGCGCCGCCTTGATCACCGACCAGTCGATGGGCCAGGCCCGCGCCGGCGTGCCTGCTGGCATGCAGGTGGCATGGGGTTCGGATAATGCGATCGAGCATCCTTCGACTTCGCACCTGGTCGTCGTCGATCGCCACGGGGCCGGCTTGTCGATGACGACGACGGTGGAATCGGCATTCGGCTCGCGCCAGATGGTCGATGGCTTCTTGCTCAACAATCAGTTGACCGATTTTTCGTTCGCCTCCAGCGATGCCGATGGCCCGATCGCGAACCGGGTCCAGCCCGGCAAGCGCCCGCGCAGCAGCATGGCGCCCACGCTGGTCTTTGAAAAAGGCACGCAGCAATTGGTGCTGGCCACCGGTTCGCCGGGCGGTTCCAGCATCATCAATTATGTCGCCAAGGTCTTGATCGGCACGATGGACTGGAATCTGAACGTGCAGCAGGCGATCAGCTTGCCCAACTTCGGCAGCCGCAACGGGCCGACCGAACTGGAAGCCGGGATGGTCCAGCCCGGCCTGGTCGAGGCGCTCGAAGCGCGCGGCCACAAGGTGCGCGTGATCGACCAAAACTCCGGCTTGCAAGGGATCATGCGGGTGGCGATCGATGGCCGAGCTGCCTGGTTCGGCGGCGCCGATCCGCGCCGCGAGGGCAGCGTGCGCGGCGATTGATCCGCTCGCTTTTGCCGGGTAAAAAAATGCAACATGGCTGAGCCGGACGCTGCTAATCTGGCGCCATGGAAACACACACGGAAAAGCGCGTCAAAACTGGCCTGGTCTTGACCGGTGGCGGCGCCCGCGCCGCTTACCAGGTCGGTGTCTTGCAAGGCATTTCCAGCATCTTGTGCGAAGCCGGATGGCCGCCTTCGCGCAATCCCTTCGACATCATTTGCGGCACCTCGGCCGGCGCGATCAACGCCACTGCACTCGCTTGCCGCGCCGACAATTTCGGCGAGGGCGTGCAAAAGCTGCTCGACGTCTGGCAGCACATCGAAGTGGCGCAGGTGTACCGCGCCGATTCGCTGGGCGTGCTCCGCTCCGGTGCGCGTTGGCTGTCTTTGCTGTCGTTCGGCTGGCTGCTGCGGCGCTGGCATGCGACGCCGCCCAATTCCTTGCTCGACAATACGCCCTTGGTGAGCCTGCTGCACCGGATGCTGGACTTGCCGCGCCTCGATGCGGTGTTGCAAGAAGGTTTGCTCGATGCGCTCGCTGTCACCGCCTCATCGTATACCGGAGGCCAGCACATCACTTTCTATCAAACCCTGGCCGAGATTGCACCCTGGGTGCGCATGCAGCGCATTGCGCTGCAAGATCAGATCGGGGTCCAGCATTTGCTGGCGTCATCGGCGATTCCCTTCATTTTTCCGGCAGTCCCTCTGTTCATCGGTCATCAACAGGAATATTGCGGCGATGGTTCGATGCGCCAGCTGGCCCCGATTTCACCGGCAATCCATCTGGGCGCGCGCAAGGTGCTGGTGGTCGGCGCCGGCCGCTTGACTGAACCGGCGCCCGTGGTAGCCAAAGCCGCGCCTTACCCCAGTCTGGCGCAGATCGCCGGCCATGCATTGTCGTCGATCTTTCTCGATGGCTTGGCGGTCGATATCGAACGCCTCAATCGGATCAATCTGACGCTGTCGACGTTGCCCGAGGAGTTGCGCGACAGGACGCCGTTGAAGGCGATCGAGCTGCTGGTGATTGCGCCATCCGAGCGCCTCGACGCCATCGCCAGCCGCCATATCCGCAGCTTGCCGGTGCCGATACACACGCTGCTGTCGGGCATCGGCGCGACCGAGGCGCGCGGCTCGGCGCTGGCATCGTATCTGCTTTTTGAAGCATCCTATACCTGCGAATTGATCCGCCTCGGCGAGCGCGACACCATGCTGCGCAAGGCCGATGTGCTGGCATTTTTCGACTCTTGAAGCCAATTTACAATGAAAATATTGATCGTCGACGACGATATCGTCTCGCGCATGATGCTGATGCACTTGATCGCCGCCTGCGGTCAGTTCGACATCGCGGAGGCAGAAGATGGCCTTGACGCCTGGCAGCAGCTGGAGGGCGACTTGCGCCCGGCGATTCTTTTTTGCGACGCGCGCATGCCGCACCTGTCGGGGATGGCGTTGCTCGAGCGCATCAGGCAAGATCGGTCATTCGATCCGATGTTGTTCGTGCTGGTCTCGTCGGCGCATGAGCCAGCCTTGCAGCAGCAGGCGCTGGACGCCGGTGCTGCCGCTTACATCGTCAAGCCATTCCGGGCCGAGAGCTTGCGCGCGGATTTGAAAACCTTGCTGGATCGGGCTGGTTCAGAATCTGCTTGTTGAACCGGATCGCCGGGGCTGGACGGATATCGAAATAGTTGTCGCCATTTTTTACACTTGTAATATAAAAATGGATACGAAAATAAAATCATTTTTCAAATCAGTCGCTTGCAAACATGGCTTGAATACTGCTTAGTACCTCCTGCGTTATCAATTCACAGGAGGGCATATGAAAAAATTGTTAATCAACAGCTTGCTGGCGCTCGCTTCAACGGCGGCCTTGAGCGCCTCTGCCGATTCCGTATTGTTGCCCGGAGATGGTATAGGCCCGGGCGGCGTTGCCGTCAGTGCCTCGGCTTTGGTCGATTTCAGCGGGAATTATCTGACGATCACCTTGCGAAACACCTCGGCCTCGAACGCGGGCGTGGATGTCCCGGGCAGCACGCTGAGCGGCTTTTTCTGGAAATTCAAAGATGGCATCAATCCTACACTGACCCCCGTTTCTGCCACGCTCGCCGCCGGCTCATCGATCCTGGGGACCTGTGATGTGCTCAGTTGTGTTGGAGTGAACAATGTAGGCGGTGAATTTGGCTTCGGCTATCAAGCCACTGGATTCCCGAGAGGCACCAATTGGGGCATTGCCAGCTCCGGTTATCTGAGCAGCGGCTTGCCAGGCAATCTCGGCAATTTCGGTGGTAGCAATCTGGACAATCCGGTGTCGCTCGATGGCATCAATTTCGGACTCATTTCAGCCGCCGCTGGCTTCAATCCGAACGGCGGACTGGAAGCGGTGCCTGTCATTCAAAGCGCCGTTGTGTTCGTCCTGTCTGGTGCAAGCGGTTTGACGACTTCGGACATATTGACTGGCAACTTTCAGTACGGCACCAGTTTCAGCGAGCTGAACGTGCTCGATGCCCCTCCGCCGGGCCAAGTGCCGGAGCCGTCCAGCATCGCGCTGCTGGCTTTGGGTTTGCTGGGATTGGGGCTGCGCAGCAGAAAATCAAGCACTTGCAGGCATGTAAAAAAGCCCGACACAGCGGCATGCTAACCGACATAAAAAGACAAAAAAGCCGCGCTTTCACAGGGAAAGAGGCGGCTTCAAGGTCGATGGCGAACGGTAAAAACGTCTGTTTGGTCCCCCCGATAGGAATCGGACCTATATCCCACGCTTAGGAGGCATGTGCACTATCCATTGTGCTACGGGGAGGACGCGAGCCCGCAATTACCGGGCGGCGATGCGCGATCATGATGCAGTGAAAGCATCAATTCTAG
>CANFGA010000084.1 GCA_947446335.1 Oxalobacteraceae bacterium
ATCGCGCTGTCGACGATGTCGGCGCGCGCGATGTCGCTGCCGCTTTTGTGGCGCTGGAACAGCGTCCGGGAAAATACCTGGCTGACATCTATGCACTGGCGCGCTGCGCCTTGGCGCGCGAAGGCGTGCAGCGCATCGCCGGCGGCCAATCTTGCACGGTATCGGAGTCGCTGCGCTTCTATTCTTATCGGCGCGATGGCATTACTGGACGGCAAGCAAGTTTGATCTGGCGCAAATAGAGATTCTTGTCAGGGAGTATCATTTTGCGGCGTGCTTGCACTTGTTGTCTTTGTCGCAGTTGTTGCACTGGCTGCGGTTTCTGCCGCACTGAGTCGCGCCGCGTGCGCGGCCCGGGCTTCCTTGGCCAACCTGAGTTTGCGCCCGGGCGATCCTGTGATGTAAAAAAGAATCGATAAAGGTAGCACGCAATAGATCAAAAACGTCATAATTCCTGCAACAATGGTGGGCTCGGTCAATGACATTAGTCCGACGACATAAATCCATGCAACTGCGACGATTAGCATACACATCCTTGGTAAGTGATAAATCTATTCTCTATAAATGGACGCAACTATATGAATATGCCGGATCCGCAATTGATGACCAACGCCTGGATGGCGCAGTTCAACGAGTCGAATCACTGGAAGTCCTGGTTCCCGCAAGTACCGGAAACAGTTGCCAATCCGATGTCGGCGATCCTCGATGATATCAGTGCCGTGATACAGCCTGATGCGCTGAACCGCTTGAAAAATGACCATGTTGCTCATCTGAGCGCGTTGTGGCAGGATTTCCTGGCCGGTAAAACGCCGGAACTGTCCGATCGGCGCTTCGCCGCGCCAGCCTGGCGCGACAGCCCGTTATCGGCCTTCAATGCAGCATCATACCTGCTGAACTCGCAGTTCCTCACTTCGCTCGCCGATGCGGTCGAGGCCTCACCGCACCAGAAACAGAAAATCCAGTTCGCCGTGCTGCAAATGGTGGACGCGATGTCGCCTGCCAATTTCATGGCGACCAATCCGGATGCGCAGCAAAAAATGATCGATACCAAGGGCGAGAGCCTGACCAAGGGCTTGGCCAACATGCTGGCCGACATGCAAAAAGGGCGCATTTCCCTGTCCGATGAGTCAGCCTTCGAAGTGGGCCGCAATGTCGCCGCCAGCCCGGGTTCGGTGGTTTTTGAAAACCATCTGTTCCAGTTGATCCAGTACGCGCCAGCCACCGAGACCGTGCGCCAGCGTCCGCTCTTGATGGTGCCGCCATGCATCAACAAATTCTATATCCTCGACTTGCAGCCTGAAAATTCGGTAGTGCGCTACGCCGTCGAGCAGGGCAATACCGTGTTCCTGGTGTCGTGGCGCAATCCCGATCAAGCGATGAGCCAGGTCACCTGGGACGATTACATCGAGGATGGCGTGATCAAGGCCATCCATGTGACCCAGGAAATTTCAGGTCAGGACAAGTTGAACGTGTTCGGCTTTTGCGTCGGCGGCACCATCGTATCGACCGGTCTCGCGGTGCTGGAGGCGCGCGGCGAAAAGCCAGCAGCGAGCTTGACCTTGCTGACCACGCTGCTCGATTTCTCCGATACCGGCGTGCTCGACGTCTTCATCGACGAGACTCAGGTGCGCATGCGCGAGCAATCGCTGGCCAATGGCGGCTTGATGCCCGGGCGTGACCTCTCCAGTACTTTCTCGGCGCTGCGCGCCAATGATCTGGTCTGGAATTACGTGCAATCGAATTATTTGAAAGGTGGCGAGCCGCCGCCGTTCGACTTGCTGTACTGGAACTCGGACAGCACCGGTTTGCCAGGTCCGATGTTTTGCTGGTATCTGCGCAATACTTACCTGGAAAACAGCCTGAAGGTGCCGGGCAAGTTGACGGTGGCTGGCGAAAAAGTCGATCTGTCGAGCATCGATGCGCCGGTCTTCATCTACGGTTCGCGCGAAGATCACATCGTGCCTTGGAATTCGGCTTACGCCTCGATGAGCATCCTCAATCCGAAGCAGCAAAACGCCAATCGCTTCATCCTGGGCGCATCCGGCCACATCGCTGGCGTCATCAATCCGGTAGCGAAGAAAAAACGCAGCTACTGGAGCAACGATGTCGCCGTGACGCCGGTCAAGGGCGCCAAGGCGGCCAAGGCAGCCAAGCCGCTGAGCGCCGACGAGTGGTTCGAAGGCGCGCAGGAACATGTGGGCAGCTGGTGGCCTGAATGGGCCGGTTTTCTGGCCGAGCATGGCGGCAGCGATGTCGACGCGCCGGCCAAGCCGGGCAACGCAAGCTACAAGGTGATCGAGCCGGCTCCGGGACGTTTTGTCAAGGTGCGCGCCGACTGAGTGTTTGCAGGTGAGTACAGGCACAGCTTGTTTTGGGTGCGATGCAATAAAAGGAAGTAATCTGTTGCCACTATGTGCAATTGGCGCTCTTCCACTCTATAATGGAGATTGCATGTTTGTGTGAAAGCGGACGCAAGTCCGCTTTTTTTTTGGAATTAACCAGATGCGCGCTGCGGCGCAATAAGTGGGCTTGCGATGAGTAGTACTAAAAAAAGCGCCGAGCGCTTGATCAAGAAATACCCGAACCGACGCCTGTATGACACCCAGACGAGTTCGTACATCACGTTGACCGATGTCAAGCAACTGGTGCTCGACAACGAGGAATTCACCGTCGTCGATGCCAAGAGCAACGATGAATTGACGCGCAGCATCTTGCTTCAGATCATCCTGGAAGAAGAGTCGAATGGCGCGCCGATGTTTACCAGCGCCGCGCTGTCGCAAATCATCCGCTACTACGGCCATGCGATGCAGGGCATGATGGGTTCCTACCTGGAGAAGAATGTCCAGGCCTTCACCGATATCCAGCACAAGTTCACCGGCAATTCGGCCGGCACCTTCGAGGGCAAGCCGTTCAGCCCGGAAATGTGGAACCAGTTCATGAATGTGCAGGGGCCGATGATGCAGGGCATGATGAACAACTACATCGACCAGAGCAAGAGCCTGTTCGTGCAGATGCAGGAACAGATGGAAAGCCAGAGCAAGAACATGTTCGGCGGCTTTCCATTCAACCCGGCCGACAAGCCGAAATAAGCCAAACCAGGTCTGTTGCTGGATGATGCAACTGCGCGGCCCTGGTCGCGCAGTTGTCCTTTCAGCAGAGCAAGTGCGGTTCAGGTTACAATGCTTGATTCGTCCTGACCTTCACTTGCCATGTCTTCAATTTCCCGTATTCCCGTCGTATCCGCCCAGCCTGACGCCATTGCGGCATTGCCGGGCGCTGCGCCCAAGGTCGGCTTTGTTTCGCTAGGCTGCCCGAAAGCGCTGGTCGATTCCGAGCAAATCCTGACCCAGTTGCGGGCCGAAGGCTATCAAACGGCGAGCTCCTACGATGGCGCCGATCTGGTCATCGTCAATACCTGCGGCTTCATCGATGCTGCGGTGCAGGAGTCGCTCGATGCGATCGGCGAAGCGCTGGCCGAAAACGGCAAGGTCATCGTCACCGGATGCCTCGGCGCCAAGAAGGATGGTAACGGCGACGACATCATCATGAAGGTCCACCCGAAGGTGCTGGCCGTGACCGGCCCGCATGCGCTGGCCGAAGTGATGGATTCGGTCCACCTGCATTTGCCCAAGCCGCACGCGCCATTTTTTGATCTGGTGCCGGCGCAAGGGGTCAAGCTCACGCCGAAACACTACGCGTATCTGAAAATATCGGAAGGCTGCAACCATCGCTGCAGTTTTTGCATCATCCCGTCGATGCGCGGCGATCTGGTATCGCGTCCGATCGCCGAACTGATGCTGGAAGCAGAAAACCTGTTCAAGGCCGGCGTCAAGGAATTGCTGGTGATTTCGCAAGATACCAGCGCCTACGGCGTCGATGTCAAGTTCCGCTCCGGCTTCTGGAATGGCCGTCCGGTCAAGACCCACATGACGCAATTGGTCGAGATCCTGGGCCAACTGGGTGCGCAATACGGCGCCTGGGTACGCCTGCATTATGTTTACCCTTATCCGCACGTCGACCAGATCATTCCATTGATGAGCGGCGGCACCATCTTGCCTTACCTTGACGTTCCGCTGCAGCATGCCCATCCCGATGTGCTCAAGCGGATGAAGCGCCCGGCCAGCGGCGAGAAAAACATCGAGCGCATCCAGGCTTGGCGCGCGATGAATCCCGATCTGACGATCCGTTCGACCTTCATCGCCGGCTTTCCCGGCGAGACCGACGCCGAATTCGAGTATCTGCTCGACTTCATCAAGGAAGCGCAGATCGATCGCCTCGGTTGCTTCGCCTATTCGCCGGTCGAGGGTGCCACCGCCAACTCGCTGGCCAACCCGGTGCCCGAGGAATTGCGCGAAGAGCGGCGCGGGCGCTTGATGATGTTGCAGGAAGACATCTCGCGTCAGCGCCTCAAGGCAAAAGTCGGCAAGACCATCCGCGTGCTGATCGATCGCATCGATGGCAGCGGCGGTGTCGGCCGTTCCAGCGCCGATGCGCCTGAAATTGATGGCGTTGTCTACGTCAAGGCGCCATTCGAACCGCACAAGAAACTCATCGTCGGCGAGTTTTTCGATGTCACCGTCACCTCGGCCGACGCGCACGATCTGTGGGGCGCTGCCTGAGAGCCGCATGACCAATAAATCACTGCAGACCGCGCTGATCCACAGCGACTACCGCGCGCCAGAAGGCTTTGCCGCCTTCCCGAGCGCGATCCACCATGCCTCGACCGTGTTGTTCAAGGACGTGGCAGCGATGCGCTCGGGCAACTGGAAGGACAAGAACGGCTATACCTATGGCTTGCACGGCACGCCGACCACGTTCACGCTGGAAGCGCGCCTGGCTGCGATCGAGGATGGCAATCACTGCCTGTTGGCACCGAGTGGTCTGGCTGCGATCGCGCTGGTCAATTTCGGGCTGTTGAAAAGCGGCGACGATATGCTGTTGCCCGACAATGTCTACGGCCCGAACCGGGAAATGAGCAACTGGCTGGAGCAGGCTTTCGGCGTCCAGGCGCGCTATTACGACCCGTTGATCGGGGCCCGGATCAGCACGATGATCCGGCCCAATACCCGCTTGATCTGGACCGAGGCACCTGGCTCGGTCTCGATGGAAGTGCCGGACTTGCCGGCCATTTGCGCTGCCGCGCATCAGAGCGGCGCGCTGGTCGCGCTCGACAACACCTGGTCGGCTGGCTTGGCGTTGCACGGTTTCGAACTCGGTGTCGACATCATCATGCAGGCGCTGACCAAGTACCAGAGCGGCGGCTCGGACGTGCTGATGGGTGCCTTGATCACGCGCGACAAGGCGTTGAACGACAAGCTGGCGCTGGCCCACATGCGTCTTGGCATGGGTGTGGGCGCCGACGATGCCTATCTGGTGCTGCGCTCGTTGTCGACGCTGAAGTTGCGTTTCGATGCCCACGATGCCGGTGCGCGCGATGTCGCCCATTGGCTCAAGGGCCGCGCCGAAATCGGCAAGGTGCTCCATCCTGCCTTCGAAGATTGCCCGGGCCATGCGATCTGGCTGCGCGACTTCAGCGGGGCTGGCGGCTTGTTCTCGGTCCTGTTCGACAACCGCTACAGCGAAGCGCAAACCGATCGCTTCGTCGATGCGTTGAAGTTGTTCAAGATTGGCTACAGCTGGGGCGGCGCCAACAGCCTGGTGATGCCTTATCGCATCAACGCGATGCGCGAAGGCTGGCAACAGCCGGGCCACGACAAGGGGCAACTGGTGCGCTTCTATGTCGGTCTGGAAAACCCGATCGACTTGATTGCCGACATCGCACAAGCATTGGCCACATTGTAGATACTCAATTATAGGTATCAGGCTCGACTTTTTTCAGAAGGAAAAAATCGAACCTGGCCCCTGCATCCTATGGCCGGCTTGGTTTACACTGGCATGGCCTGGTTGGCGTTGAGATCGATGATGCCTTTGAGCAGTCGATAGGCTTTCCACAGCCAGGCGCCGATCCAGACCAGCCAGGCCAGCGGGATGCCGACAAAAGTCATGAACAAGAGCGCGCCGACTGCCACCCACAGCAGATACCACCAGAACGAACGTATCTGCCACGTGTGATGGCTGCGCACGAAGGTGCCGTCGGTCTCGCCGCGCTTGAGGTAATTGACGATCAATGGCAGGAATGAAAACAAGCCCAGCGAGAACAGAAAACTGACGGCGTGGGCCAGGTACAACCACCATGCCAGATTTTTGGACGATGCCAAATTGCTGTCGAATACAAGTTCGTTTGACATGGGCGACTCCTTTTAAGCTAATTGTTCATTGTAACAATGATTTGATCCGCTTCCAGTTCGGGTGCCCGGCGCGATTTCGATTGGACTGCACTGCCGCGATTGTCTATGCTGTTGCTCCCGTCGACAACAAAGCAGGAATGACATGAACCAACCCTTGAAGGACGATCGCGCGCTCGAGAGCGGCGCGCCGGTTGCGCGCCTGACGGGGCAGGGCGTGAGTCATCTTGCCAGCGTGCCTGCTGCCGGCAATCTTGCCACGCTGCGCTACTGGTTCGATGTCGAGGCCTTGAGTTATCCGGACTTGCCTTCAATGGGCAAGGATCAGCGTCAGCTCTTGCAGCATGGTCAAGCCATGCCGTGGTTGCGTGCGCCGGCGTTGGCACCAGTGGCGGACGATCACAAATACTTCACTTATTTCGGCCTGATCGACAAGAGCGCACTCGAAGCCGAATTGATCGATCTGTTCCAGGTGGCGCCGCAGGGCGAGTCGTATGGCGGCAACCAGATGCGCGATGCGAAGGGCAAGACTTTTCTGTGCGCCATCGAAGTCGATGCCGACGGCATGCCGATCGCCTCCACGCTGCAGCTGTCTGCCTTTTGCGTTGCCTTCGCCGGGCGCGCCAGCGGTAAACAGACCCGGATCGCGTATTCGGCCGTGCTGGCGGCATTGCAAAACCAGGTTCTCGATCTGTTGTCGCTTGCGCCTTTCGATGGCGTCGATGGTCTGTGGTTCGAGCAAGTGATCTCTTTCTTGCTTGGGGCGCTGGCGTGGGCGCCGCGCCAGATCGCCGCTGCCTCCCCGGCGCGCGCCCAACTGTGCGTGCAGCGCGTGTCATTGCTGGATCGCAAAGGCCGCAGATTGCCCTGGGTGCCGGGACTCGATCCGGTCAACTCATTCTATCTCGATGATCTCGAGCGCATCTTGCAGGCGGCTGAAAACGGCCAGCAAGCGCCGCAAATCGGGCGCTATCTGGGCGCTGAAGAGCAAGATGGCGATCAACCCGCGTCGGCGCGCATCGATGTCACTGCATTGGCTGCCGTCGATCAGGCGCTTCAGGCGAAGCGCTTCCCCAGCGGGCGCTGGCCGACACCATTTCCTTTGTTCTTGATGCAGCAAGTGGCTGTCAACACCAGCTTGCAGGTGCTGGCCGACGGCGGCCTGTTTTCCGTCAACGGCCCTCCTGGCACTGGCAAGACCACGCTGCTGATGGATATCATCGCCGCGCGCATCGTCGAACGCGCCACGCTGCTGGCCCAGTTCGGCAATCCGGAACAGGCCTTTTCACGCAGTTCGTCCAGCATCGAGTATCCGGCCAACAATAGCGGTAATCTCGCGCGCGGCGGCAGCTTCTTGCTCGACGCGCGCCTGCTCGATTGCGGCATCGTCGTCGCCAGTGCGAACAACAAGGCGGTGGAAAACATCACGCGCGATTTGCCCGGCATGGCCAAAGTGGCGCCGCAACCGCTGCTGTTCGATGGTGCGCCGTTCGATTATTTTGCAGATTCTGCCGCCGCCATCCTCAATGACGAGTCGCCGCCGCCGCTCTCGCCTGGATCGCAGGGCGACGAGCGCGCCGATGATCTGTCAGAGCCAATGGCATGCTGGGGCTTGATCTCGGTTGCACTGGGCAGCATGAAAAACTGCAAGCAAGTGGCCAGACACCTCGGCAAATTCGGCCAATTCGGCCTTGCCGCGCAAATCGATGCGATGCCGGCCCTGGACTGGAACGCGGCCAGGATGCGCTTTCAAGCTGCGGTGGTGAGAGTGGGCAAAATGCAGGAGGCGATAACGCGCCACGATGCGGCGTTGACGGCGTTGAAAATTGCACAAGATGGCTTGGCCGGCGCCCGCTCGTCCTTCGCGGTGGCGGAGATGCGCCATCATGTGGCGCAGGGGGCGCACGATAGCGCTGCTTATCGCTTGCTGGAAAACGAGCAACTGCTCAATGTCAGCCTGAGTCAGCGCGCGCTGCATGCGCAGCAATGGCCGTGGTGGCGCCGGTTGCTTGCGCGCCTGTTGCGCCGGCATGACTTTGATCGCTTTCAGCTGCTGCGCCAGCAACTGTGCGATGACGGCGACCGGCTCGCGCAGGTGCGTTCGAGCTTGATGCGTTCGCGCGTGGAAGCCGAAGCCGGCGCGGCGGCGACCAGGGCGGCACTGGCGCTGATGGAAGCGACGCTGGCCTCCTGCGAGCTCGAGATGCAGCGTTGCGAGGATCTGCAAGGCGAGCTCAAGGAGCAATTGGGAGAGGCCGCGTTCGATCCGGCCCAGTTCGCGCAATGGTCGCTCGATCAGCAGCAGATGTCGCTGCCGCGCAGCAATGCGATGTACCAGGCGGCCCGCGCCGATGTCTTTGTCGCGGCGCTGCAGTTGCACAAGGCTTTTTTGAAGAATGCGGGCAAGGCATTCGAGACCAATTTCCGGCTGGCGCTGGCGATGCTGACGCAAGAGGCTTATTTGCAGCCGCACCTGCCGGCGCTGGCGCCGCACCTGTGGGCTACGTTTTTCCTTGCGGTGCCCGTGGTGTCGAGCACCTTCGCGTCGATGGCGCGCTGCTTTCGCGATCTGGGCGAAGGCCAGATCGGCTTGTTGCTGGTCGACGAGGCCGGACAGGCGGTGCCATCGCATGCGCTGGGTGCGATCTGGCGCGCACGGCGCGCGTTGATCGTCGGCGATCCGCTGCAAGTGGAACCGGTGATCAAGATGGAGAGCCAGCTCGACCAAGGGATGCAAGCTTTTCACGGCGCGCCGCCGCAGCACCGGTTGACGCTGCATTCGGCCCAGCATCTGGCCGATCGCGCCAATCGCTTTGGCGCCCATGTCAGCCAGTTCGACGGCAATTCACTGTGGGTCGGCGCGCCGCTGCGGGTGCACCGGCGCTGCGCCGAACCGATGTTTTCATTGTCGAACGCGATGGCCTATGATGGGTCGATGGTGCCCGGC
>CANFGA010000085.1 GCA_947446335.1 Oxalobacteraceae bacterium
ATGACGGGTTTTTTTTGCGTCTGGAGTCCGTGTCTGCAGCCTGGTACCTGCATTTGAAATATTGTTATTTTTCTTGTTTCAGTTGAATCCGAAAATGATCTGTCTGCGTATATAGACATGATGCGGCAATTCGTCGCACTGACTTTTTCAAAGGGAATTTCATGAACCTCAAATTTGCACCAGTTGCCGTCGCTTCCATCCTGTTATCCGTTGCTTCCGCGATGGTCCACGCGGCTGATGTTCCTGCAGCGATTGCTGTGCCTGCAGGTAACTCGATTGCGATGACGGCACTTGGCGCCGGCGATCTGACGTACGAGTGCCGTGTCAAGGTTGCAATGCCTGACAACTTTGAGTGGGTGTTCGCGGGTCCGAATGCGGTGTTGTACGATGCGCAGAAAGCGCCAATCGGCAAGTATTATGCCGGCCCGACCTGGGAATCGAACGATGGCAGCAAGGTCACCGGCAAGCAGTTGGCGCTCAGCCCGTCCAATAATGCCGCTTCGATTCCGCTGCAACTGGTGCAAGCCAACCCAGCCACCGGCAGTGGCGCGATGACCGGCGTCACTTACATCCAGCGCTTGAACACGAAAGGCGGGATCGCCCCGATGGATGCCTGCAATACAGACAATGTCGGCGCCAAGAAAACGGTCAAGTACGAAGCTGACTACCTGTTCTACAAGGCGATGTAATTCAGATCGCCTCGGTCACGGCACGCAGGAAAGCCTGGGTGCGTTCGTGCTGAGGTGCGCCGAACAGGGCTTCCGGCGTGCCCTGTTCGACGATCTTGCCTTCTGAAAAAAAGCAGACCCGGTCCGCGAATTCGCGGGCAAAGCCCATCTGGTGCGTGACCATCAGCATCGTCAACTGGTGTTCGCTGCCCAGGCGGCGGATCACATTGAGGACCTCGCCGCACAGTTCCGGGTCGAGCGCGGAAGTGACTTCATCGAACAGCATGACTCTGGGGCGCATCGCCAGCGCGCGCGCGATCGCGACGCGCTGCTGCTGTCCACCCGACAATTGCGACGGAAAGTGTCCCAGCTTGTCCGACAGCCCGACCATGTCGAGCAATTCGCTGGCGCGCTCAGTGGCTTCCTGCTTGCTCAGACCGAGCACCTTGTTGGGCGCCTGCGCCACGTTTTGCAGCGCCGTCATGTGTGGGAACAGATTGAAGTTTTGAAATACCATGCCGATGTTGCGGCGCCCTTTGCTGCGGTGGCTTGCACTCGCCGGCACCAGCACTGCGTTGACCGACATGTGCGTGAGCGGTTCGCCATCGAGTTCGATGACCCCATCGTCTATTTCTTCGAGCATCATCAAGACGCGCAGCAGCGTCGATTTGCCTGATCCGCTGGGGCCGATGATCGCCACCTTTTCATTGGCTTCAATGTCCAGGTCCAGATGGTCGAGCACGGTCAACTTGCCGTAGCGTTTGCTCACGCCGCGCAAGCGCAAAATGGTATCGCCGATCACGGCTGGTTCGATGTCGGCCGGGTTGATTGCCAATGCGTCGAGGGTCGAATGTGTCATGGGTCAGAACTCCTTATGGCAAGCGCAGACGCGCTTCCAGTTTGCGCACCAGCAATGAGACAACGATGCTGATGATCAGAAAAAATAGGCCGGCAAGCGTGATCGGCTCGACGTAGCGAAATGATTGCGATCCAATGTTCTTCGCTTGCAGCATCAGTTCGACCACGGTGATGGCCGACAGCACCGGTGTATCCTTGAACATCGCCACCAGATAATTACCGAGTGCGGGCACGATGGGCCGGATCGCCTGCGGCAGCACGATGTTGCTGTAGACGTTCCACGGCGACATGCTCAGTGCGCTGGCCGCTTCCCACTGGCCGCGCGGCACCGCGTTGAGTCCGGCGCGATACACTTCGGCCACGTAGCACGAATAATGCAGCGCGATGCCGAGCGTGCCGGCGGCCAGCGCCGACAATGTGAGTCCGAATTCGGGCAGCACGTAAAACAGGAAATAAAGCTGGATCAGCAGCGGCGTACTGCGCACGAATTCGATCACGGCCGTGGCCGGCCAGGACAGCAGGCGCGAACGCGAGCGCCGCAGCAGTGCCAGCAGCAAACCGCCGACCAGGGCCAGCGCGAAACCGACGATGGTGATGCCGACCGTATACACCGCCGCGCGCAGCAAGTCCGGCAGAATTTGCAGCGCAAATTGCCAGTCAAACAAGGTTGTACCGCTCATAGGGAAGCTTTCATCACGCCGCGGTTCAGGCGCCGTTCAAGCAGGCGCATCGACAAGTTGATCGCTTGCGCCAGCACGAAATAGATCACCAGTGCGATCGAAAATATTTCGGCGCTGCGAAAGGTGTTTTCAACCAGTTGGTTGGCGCGAAAGGTCAGGTCGGCCAGTGTGATCAGCGATACCAGCGAGCTACCTTTGAGCAATTCGATCAGCAGGTTGGTCGCCGGTCCGATCGCATTGGCCAGCGCCTGCGGCAGCACGATGCCAAAAAAACGGTCCACCGGCGCCATGCTGAGCGCGATGGCAGCCTCGATCTGGCCGCGCGGCACGGCCAGCAGCGCGCCGCGCATCACTTCGGCGCCGTACGCCCCGATGTTCAAGCCCAGTCCCATCACGGCGACCGTATACGGGCTCAGACTGATATTAAAGGGCGGCAGCGGCAGCACGAAAAACAGCCAGAATAATTGCACCATCAGCGAGGTACCGCGGAAAATTTCAATGTAAATGTTGGCCACCCAGCGCAATACGCGCACAGTCGACATCTTGGCCGTTGCAGCCAGCAGCGCCAGTACAGCCGCCAGCAAGGCCGCCACGCAAGTGATGCGGATGGTGACCAGCGTGCCTTCGAGCAGCAGTGGAAAAAGTTCAGTCATCGCAGGGGGCCCTTATGGCTGGACTATATCGGCGAGCGTTTTTTTGGTCAGATTGCTGGCGTCGAAGCCGAACGGTGCGACCGTGCGCAGATGCTCTTCGCTGCCTATCCAGCCTTGCAGCGCCGTATTGACCATGTCGCGCAAATCGCCATCTTGCTGGCGGAAGGCCAGCGCCCCATAACCCATGTGCGCCGGGTCATCCTGGAAATTGGTGGTCGCCTCGACCCGGCGGCCGCCCTTGACGGCAAGGCCCTTCATCGTCAGCGCGGTGCCGACGGCAGCCTGGGCGCGGCGGGTGCGCACCGCCATCAATTGCGCCGTCGGGCTGGGCACCTGCATGATGCGCCCTTCCGGAATGCCGGCCGCGATCGCATACGCATACTGCGAGGTACCGGCCATGATGGCGATCTTGATCTTGTCGTTGGCAGCGATATCGGCATAGCTGGTCAGTTTGCGGGGATTACCCTTGGCTACCAGCAGCGTGTCGCCAAGCTGGTAGTGCGGGTCGGAGAACAAGACTTGTTTGGCACGCTCCGGGGTCACGTACATGCCGGCGGCGATGACATCGAAACGGCCAGCGATCAAGCCCGGGATCAGGCTGCCCCACTCGGTGAGCACGGCATTGACTTTTGTCACGCCGATCTGGCCGAACACGATCTTGGCGATCTCCGGCGACTCGCCCGTTACCTTGCCGTCCAGCTGCGTGTAGGCGAACGGCGTTTCATTGGCATAGCCGATGCGGATTTCTCCGGTGCGCTGCACGCGCTCCAACGTGGTTTCAGCTACCGCCGGGGCGCTCAGTGCGAGCACGGCGGCCAGGGTGGCGAGGAGCGGAGCGAAGCTGCGGGTCAATGTCATGTTGTTTCCTTGGTTGTGTCCTTCTTTTGCGCGCACCGACGCCGGTCAATGCGCATCAGGAGTTGCTTCAGTGATGAGCAGCGAACGCTTGCGGCGTCAACGCGGCAACGTCGTCGCGCGCGGCGATGTAGTCGGGGCGTGGCGTCAAGCCGTCGCGCGGAGCTTGCAGCAAATTGTCGACGCTGTTGTAGACGAAGAACGCATTGCTACGCGGATAAGGCGTGATGTTGCTGTTGGAACCATGCATCGTGTTGCAGTCGAAAAAGACGACCGAACCAGCCTTGCCCTTGGCCGTTGTGATGCCACCCATGTCGGCCAGATAGCTCAGCAGCAGCGGATCTGGCACGCCGCATTCCTGGATTCTCAAAGATGTCTTGTAATTTTCTTCCGGCGTTTCGCCCATGCACGAGATGAAATGCTGGTGTGAACCCGGGATCAGCATCAGCGGTCCGTTCTCATCGGTATTGTCGGTCAGCAGGATCGAGCAGCTGAGCGCGCGCATGGCCGGCATCCCATCCTCGATATGCCAGGTTTCGAAATCGGAATGCCAGTAGAATTGCTTGCCCGTGAAGCCGGGCTTGTAATTGATGCGCGACTGGTGTATGTAGACTTCGCTGCCGAGCACGTCGCGCGCCACGTTGAGCACGCGCGGGTCGCGCATCAGGTTGGCGAACAAGGGGTTCAGGTGGTGCACATCGAAGATCGAGCGCACGTCGCCGCTGCCCGGTTCGGCGATCACTTCCTCGCGGCCCTGGTGTGCATGGCTTTCGCGCATCGTTTGCATTTCAGCGTACAGCGCCGCCACTTCATCGGCGTCGAACAGGTCGGGCATCAGCAGGAAGCCCTGGTCGCGATAGCTGGCGCGCTGGGCGTCGCTCAGCGCAGTTTGCGGCGTCAAGCCATCCTTGGCTTCATGCAAGACCGGGCCGCAGCGCGCGAGTATCGCTGCAATGTTCTGGTCACGGCTCTGGTAAGGTATTTGAGTCTGCATCGGTGCTCCTTATTTTGTAGTCACAGGCGCTGCGGCATAGACGCCGTCGGCATCGTGCACTTCAGTGCCGGTCAGCGGCGGATTGAAGGTGCAGACCACGCGCATGTCGGCGCCGGCATCGGCGCGCAGGAAATGGCGGTCATTCTTGTTGAGTGCATACATGGTGCCGGGTTCGATGCGGAACACTTCTCCGGACGGGATCAACTCGACCTCGCCGCAGCCTTCGACGCAGTAGACCGCTTCGAAATGATTCTTGTACCAGATGTGGGTCTGGGTACCGGCGAAGATCGTGGTTTCGTGCATCGAAAAACCCATGTTGTCGTCCTGCAGCAGCAGGCGGCGGCTGGCCCAAGTGTCGGTTTTCACGTCACGCGATGTGTTCAGGATATCCTTCAGGCGGCGCACAATCATGCTGTCACCTCGCTGTCTGTGATGGCAACGTTGGCATCGGTCTCAAGCCGGATGTCACTGAGCGTATCGGACATCGCCTGCTCCAGAATATCGAGTCCGGCCAGCAGGGTTTCCGATTCGATCGTCAACGGTGTCAGCAGCTTGATCACTTCATCATTGCCGCCCGAGGTTTCGATCACTAGTCCATTCTGGAATGCCAGCGAGGTGATCCGGTCGGCCAGCACCGGGTCGAGAAACGCGAGACCTTGCATCATCCCGCGTCCACGCCGCGTCATGTTCGCTGCCGGATAATTCTTGACCAGTTTGTCGAGGTAAGCGGTGATGACCTTGCCCTTCTTGTCGATCGAAGCTTGAAACTTTTCATCGCTCCAGTAATGGTCCAGCGCAGCAGTCGCGGTGACGAAAGCGAGATTGTTGCCGCGGAATGTGCCATTGTGCTGGCCCGGTTCCCAGACATCGTATTCGGGCTTGATCAGCAATACCGCCAGCGGCAAACCGTAGCCGGACAGCGATTTCGACAGCGTCACCATGTCGGGCTTGATGCCGGCCGGCTCGAAACTGAAGAAGGTGCCGGTGCGTCCGCAGCCCGCCTGGATATCGTCGACGATGAGCAAGATGTCATTGCGGCGGCACAGCTGTTCGAGTTTTTTCAGCCAGCCGAAACTGGCCACGTTCAAGCCGCCTTCGCCCTGCACGCATTCGACGATGATCGCGGCCGGAAGATCGACGCCGCTGCTCGGATCGACGATCATCTTGTCGAGCATGGCCAGGGTGTCGATGTCGGCACCGAAGTAGCCTGAATACGGCGCATGGTAGACATTGGCCAGCGGTACGCCAGCGGCATCGCGGTATTTGCGGTTGCCGGTGAGCGCAAGTGCACCGAGTGTCACGCCGTGAAAGCCGTTGGTGAAGGCGATGATGCTCTGGCGGCCGGTCACCTTGCGCGCCAGCTTGATCGCCGCTTCGACCGCATTGGTGCCGGTCGGCCCGGTGAATTGCGTCTTGTATTGCATCTTGCGCGGCTTCAGGATGCGTGCTTCAAACGTGTTCAGGAATTGCTTCTTGGCCGAGGTGGCCATGTCCAGCCCGTGCACCATGCCGTCAGTGTCCAGATAATCCATCAGCGCTTTTTTCAGCAGAGGATTGTTGTGGCCGTAATTGAGGCTGCCGGCACCGGCCAGGAAATCGATGTATTGCTGGCCGTTTTCGTCGGTCAACGTGGCGTTCTGGGCCTTGGCGAAAATGGTTGGAAATGAGCGGATATAGCCTCGAACTTCGGATTCCAGTCGGTCAAATGTACGCATGTTGGTGTTCCTTTATATTGGTTGGAGAGCGAGCGTCCGTCTTTTTAATTAGCTGGTCCAGGGACCGATCTTGTAAAGACGCTCTTCTTCGTGGCCACTCTCGCCGAACGCGTCGGCGGCAAACAGGGTGGCGATCGAGCAACCTGCGTCTTGCTGCAGGGCGAAATTGGTAAACAAGCGGTGCGACGCCTCGTTGCTGGGGCTGATGGTCGTTTCCATCCAGCGCAACGGGCCGGTCGTTTGCTGTTGCAGATGGCGCAGCATGGCGGTGCCCAGTTTCTGGCCGCGCAGGGCCGGAGCCACGGCAACTTGCCAAACGAACAGCGTGTCGGGCTGTTTGGGCGGGACATAGGCGGTGATGGCGCCGACGATGACACCATCGATGCAAGCGACGACGCTGGTTTCGGCATGGTGCTGGCACAGCAGCAGATACGCATACAGCGAGTTCAAGTCCAGCGGCGGACAAGCGGCGACCAGCGCGTGGAGCGCGGCGCCATCGGCGGGCAAGGGTTGTCGTAAAGTCAGGCTGCTGGCCGCTGGGGCCAGATCAAGAATGCTGGTATTCATGGTGCCTCCGTATGCAAACCGGAGTCCGGGGTGGATGTCATCTCCACTTCGAACTGCGGCTGGTCAGACGGGGATCGTGGAGCACAGACCCATGCAACTCAGAGCGGGGCGGCTGGCGCCTTTACCTCGAGCAGCGTGGCAAATTGTTCCAACATCGCGACCAGCATTTGCTGGTTGTTTTCCGGCAGCGCAGCGAGTGCGCTGGAAAAGCCTTGCGGCAGCGCCGAGGGCGCATCGTCGACCAAGTTCTGGCCGGCCGCAGTGGCGGTCACATGGACCTTGCGCCGATCGCGTGTATCGCGCTCCCGGCGCACCAGTTGCTTTTCTTCAAGCCGGTCGACGATGCCGACCACGGTGCTGGCACTGAGGTGGATCTCGGATCCGATTGATTTCAGGGTACTGGGCCCCAATCGGACGATGGCCATCAGTGCGACCAGTTGCGGCGTCGTGATGTTGTGGGTTGTGCCTAGTCGCTTGGAGTGATGCTCAACGCATTGGGCAATGCGGCGTACGCTTTGCAAAATGCGGATTGAATCGTTCGCGGTGGCCGGTGCAATGACAAGTGGTGGTGGGGTAACTTCGCTCATGTTTTCAGTGTATCGGCTTCCCGGGTTCTTGTCTTGCAATGGCCTCGCGCCGTGGTGCGACTGCGCACAGCCTGTTCTGTGTTGCTCCTTCGAAACCCTGTTAAAGAGGGATTATTGTAATGGAAGGAATGTATTGTGTCAAAAGTAATTTCACCAAGAATCATTCGTATACAAATTATTTAATCGTAAAGTTGCTGTGCGATGCCTGGCGCAAGCCAGTTTTTCATCGGTCTTTGCATCCGCTTTTTTATTCGTTTTTCTTGACCTGAATCGGTCTTTTGCTGATGCTGGCGCCATCGTCGCCATGCAAGGTCCGAAACGCCAGCGAAGACAGGATCGTCACTGCGGCCAGCGTCACGAAGGCGTGATGCAGTGCATTGCTGACCATCAATTGGTCGGTTTGCGGCAAGTCGCCCAGATACCAGCCGACGACCAGCGAGCCGCAAGCGAGACCGAAGCTCATCGACAATTGCTGCATCGAACTGGCCAGCGTGCTCGCCATGCTGGAGTCGATCGGCTCGATATCTGCATAGGCGATGCTGTTCATGCTGGAAAATTGCAGCGAATTGAACAAGCCCAGGAACAGGCTGAGCACGACGATCGCCGCGATCGGCGTGCCTGGCGTGACCAGCGCAAAGAGTGCGATCGTGACGCCGATCAGCACCGTGTTGACAACCAGCACCTGGCGATAGCCGAAGCGCGCCAGGATGCGGATCGAAATGAACTTCATTCCCATCGCGGCCGCAGCGGCCGGCATCATCAACAGGCCAGATTGCCAGGCCGGCAAGCCCATCCCCAACTGGTACAGCAGCGGCAGCAGGAATGGCATGCCGCCGACCCCGAGGCGGGTCACGAAGCCGCCGGCCACCGAGACGCGAAAGGTGCGTATGCGCAACAGTGTCAGGCGCAGCAAGGGATGCAGCGAGCGGCTGGCGTGCCAGGCGTAGGCTGCCAGCAAGCCGATCGATAGCACCAGCAAGGCCGCCGCCGGCGCCGCATCCAACTGGTGCTCGCCGAACAACTCGAGCAGCCACGACAGCAGGGCGATGCCGCTGCCAAACAGGGCCAGGCCGATCCAGTCCAGCGGTCTATCCTTGTCGCCATAATAATCGGGCATGTAGCGGTAAGCCAGCAGCAGCGCAGCCAGTCCGACCGGCACGTTGACGAAGAAAATCTCGCGCCACGACAGCCAGTGCACGATCAAGCCGCCCACCGTGGGGCCCAGCAGCGGCCCGATCAGCGCCGGGATGATGACGAAATTCATCGCCGCCAGCAATTCATTCTTGGGAAAGGTCCGGATGATCGTCATGCGCCCGACCGGCATCATCATCGCCGCGCCCATCCCTTGCAGCACGCGCGAGGCGACCAGCATCGGCGCATTCACCGCCAGGCCGCACAAGATCGAGGCCAGCGTGAAGATCGCCACCGCGCTGGCGAACACGCGCCGCGTGCCGTAGCGGTCGGCCAGCCATCCGCTGACCGGAATGCAGACCGCCAGCGTCAGGATATAGCTGGTGACGACCGATTTCAGGCTCAGCGGCGTCACGCTCAAGCTGGCCGCGATGCTGGGTATGGCGGTGTTGACGATCGTCGAATCGAGCTGC